>JBLHXJ010000086.1:0-10495 GCA_047629535.1 Arenicella sp.
ATGGGTTTGGGACCAATGGGTTGGTAAGCCGGTACACAAAAGGCTAATTCGAATTCGCAACGACAATGACAGTGCCGGCAACACAGCCCAAGCTTACAAGGTTGTTAAAGTAAAAAACTAAGCTTAAGCCAATTTTAAGCGCTGCTCTAAACTACTTTATTATCTTGCTTTTTAGATTTGCGTCCTCCAACAGCGTCGTGCTCGACAATTGATGCGCTAACGCGAACGCATAAACCTGGCTTATTATCGGCAAAAGACAGATCTAATTTGTGTAACTTTAACACCGCAAAAACCAGCGCTAGGCCCAAACCACTGCCGGGCGTGGTACGACTCTGGTCCAATCTATAAAAGCGTAGGATAACTTTCTCGTGCTCTTGCTCTGGTATACCGGGCCCGTTATCAGCAATTTCGACATACCAATTAACCCCCTCTTTGACCGAACGAATGGTAATCACGCCACGATCAGGAGTGTATTTAATAGCGTTGTCTAGCAGGTTTGCGAACGCCTGAAAGAGCATATCTCGGTCTGCCGAAATCACCATTGTTTGGCTAATTTCAACATTAAGCCGTTGACCCTTCTCTTCGATTAATGGCTCGTAAAGCTCAAGTAAATCATACAAAATTGAGTTTAGCTCGACTGATTTAAAGCCTTTTCTTTGCTCGCTATACTCAATTCTGGCAATACGTAACAAGGCGTTAAACGTGGCTAATAGACCGTCAGCCTCATGAATAATTTGATCAACAGCTACTTCTTCTTCTGGCCTTCCGGCGACTCTGAATTTAAGCTCTTCAACTCGGTTCTTTAATCTTGCTAAAGGAGTTTTGAGATCATGCGCGATGTTATCGGAGACACGTCGAACGCCCTCCATGCCATGCTCAATTTGGTCGAGCATACTATTGAGGTTACCGGCCAACTCATCGAACTCGTCGCCTGTGCCGCTGGTGGCAATTCTACGTCTCAAATCACCTTGCATGATCTTGCGGCTAGTTTGGTTAATAGCGCCCAAGCGACTACTCAGCGTGCGCCGCATCATCAAACCGCCAATAATAGCTAACGCAACCGTTAGCATTAACCCCCATATTAATGCCCGACCAACTAAGGCTTTAAGTATGGTCAGGTCTTGCATGCCTTGGCCAACCAGTAAGTTATAGCGATTATCCAGCAACACCGCGCGCGCTCTGGCGCTAAATTCCTTGTCGCCCTCTTCACGCACGTAGCCTAACTTAAAATCAAGCCAGCCGCCTTTGCGATCAACTGACATTCTCGGCCACCCAGTCATGTTACTGACCAGCGGCTGAAACTGATAGTCAGCGAGTAAGTAGAGAGTGGAGTCGCCTGGTCGAGGTTGCACTCGCTCAGAGAGCAAGGTCACTAAACCAGGGTAACCCTTGCGGTTATAAATATCGGTAAGCTCTTGAATCTCGGCGTTTATATCAACATCCGTCTGGTTAGTCTTGTAAACGATTGTAGACCAGTACACAAAGCCCAAAATAATCGAGACTGATAGACCAAACAATAAGACATACACCAGCGTGATACGAAACGCCGAGCTTTTAAATGGACTAATCTGGTTCACTCAACATATAACCCGCGCCACGAACGGTATGCAATAAAGTCACTTCAAACTCTTTATCGATCTTACCGCGCAAACGGCTTACGTGAACGTCAATAACATTAGTTTGCGGGTCGAAGTGATAATCCCAGACTTTTTCAAGCAACATCGTACGAGTGACTACTTGACCGCTGTGGCGCATTAAATACTCAAGCAGACGAAATTCACGCGGTTGCAAATCAACCTTTTTATCATTTCTACGTACTTCGCGCTTTAGCAAGTCCATCTCCAAATCAGCGACTTTGAGTACCGTATCCGGCGATTCTGGCTCAGCGCGGCGCACTAGCGCTTCAATTCTGGCTTGTAGCTCTGAGAACGCAAATGGCTTGACTAAATAGTCATCGGCACCGGCTTTTAAGCCAACCACGCGGTCGTCGACATCACCCAATGCGCTTAGCATCAAAATAGGCGTTCGGTTGCCACTACCCCGTAGCGTTCGCGTCATCGTCACGCCATCTACCTTAGGTAACATACGATCAGCAATTATTACCTGATAATCAGTAGAGTCAGCCATCAACAAACCCTCGCGGCCATCAGCCGCGTGGTCGGCTATGTGACCGCACTCAGTTAAACCCTTGACGATGTATTTCGCGGTTTCATTGTCGTCTTCAACGACCAGTACTCGGATCATACTTTTCTTGTTCATTTTTAGTTTCTGTCCATTTTACGCTATTTAAGATTTGGCTCCCACTAAATGCGTCACTTTCGACAATCTTTCTTAGTGATTAGGGGGAGCGCGTTTTGCCAACCAATACGGTGAGTATCACTCCAAATTAAATACCAAGAAGCCAGGGTTGCCACGACGATTAATTAACACTGCGACCGAACTTTGTTGAGCCTCCTTTGCGGCCTTTAAGACCATTGTCACCTGCTCTGGGCTGCGAATATCTTTATCGCTACCAAACTGTACTATCACGTCGCCAGGGCGAAGATTATTTTTGGCCGCCAAACCTTGTCGTTCAATCGACGTTAACAGCACGCCATCAATACTCTCAGCTATCCGATACTGGGCACGGTTGGCCTCACTTAAACTCGCCATTTCAGCGCCGAGAAGTTCATCCATTTCCGGCTCGACTTGTTGCTTAGGAGCCTCACTTAATTGCTCTTCGTCATCGGCGGGAAACGGCTCGGTTTTAATCTTAATATTTTTCACCTTACCATCTCGCCAGACTTTAATGTCGTAGCTTTTACCAACCTGTGACTGGGCAACTTCTTTCGGAAGATTACGCATCTCCTTGATTCGCTCACGGTTGAATTCCAACACAATATCGCGCGCTTCAAGGCCAGCCTTGGCCGCTGGGGAATCGCTCATCACGCCGGAAATCAGGGCGCCTTCTTCATTCGGTCGATCTAATAGCTTGGCAAGCTCTTTTGAAACTGGCCCTATCGATACACCGATCCAGCTGCGTTCAACTTGGCCAGTGTTTTGCAATTGACCTATTACCCCTTTGGCGAGGCTAGCCGGAATCGCAAAACCAATGCCTACGCTGCCGCCGCTGGGGGAGTAAATCATCGAATTGATGCCTATAACTTGCCCCAGCATGTTGAATAAGGGTCCACCGGAGTTACCGCGATTAATCGCTGCATCAACTTGAATAAAGTCATCATATGGGCCGGCTTGAATGTCTCGACCAATCGCTGAGATAATGCCAGTACTTGCAGAGCCACCAAGGCCAAATGGGTTGCCTATTGCCAATACCCAATCGCCAACTCTAGATTGCTCATCATCGCCCCATGGTACAAATGGCAAATCACTAACGTCCTTTAGCTTAAGTAAGGCCAAGTCGGTTTTAGGGTCACTACCCTTTATTTCCGCTTCGTATTCAGTACCGTCTGTGAGGGTTACTACAATTTCGTCAGCGCCATCAATAACATGGTGATTGGTAACCACATACCCGTCGGCACTAATAATAAAACCTGAGCCGATACCTAACGGCCGAGTTTGTTTATCTTGCTCCGAACCTTGCTCATCAGACGGGTCAGCTTCAGGTTGCGCTTGACGCGGGTCGATTTGCCCACGACGACCGAAAAAATCGTTAAAGAAGTCCTCTAAGCCTTGTGGACCACCCCTAAAATCTGGGCCGTTAGGGCTACCTTGACGGCTAATTCGGCGACGCTCAATAAACCCTGCCGTGGCTACGTGAACCACCGCTGGACTGACATCTTCAATTAGGTCTGCAAAGCCATTGGCTGGGGTCCAGGGCATGCTGTTGGCTCTAGGAGTGACCAATGCAGCCTCAGTTGGCGTTATCGTGTTTAAGTTTGAGACTTGCGCAGCTTCATGCGCTTCAGCTGTTTTATGCCCATCGGCATTAGCCTGAATAGAAATAACCACGGCGGCTGAAATTGCGGCCACCGACGTCCACTTAAGAACCGGCATCAACGAGTTTGATATTGCTTTGATCATTAATTTCTCCAAAAATTATTTAATCCGCAGGATTTTTTGAATTAGCGTTAGTTAGCCTGTTATCTGGCTAGTAGCCTTATTGAGAATAATTGAGACTCAACATTACTTGTAAGACAAGTGCTAAATAAAAAACCTGACAAAGAGATAGTAAGGGTCGCTTGATTACCCTCAAGTGAACAGCTGATTACGTTTTAGTAATAGGTGCAAAAAAACAGTGATTTGCGTGTCAGACGTCTACTAAAGCGGAAAAATATTTACCGCGCACACGACAGAACCATGTTTTTTTTATCGTCAGGCGGGAACGATTACCGACGCTTGTCAGAAAAATATGCCTGGCTTGGCTTCCTTGCCAACCTATTATAGAAATCATAAACGCCGAATATGGCCATACCAAGTTCGGCGTTTATATTATCGTTCGCGCTATGCGCTTTAGCGGTATCGTGCAGTTCGCATAGTACTAATATCGAAACAATCTAAACCGACTAGGATTCAAGTGTAAACGTTAGGCCAGCATTATCTTCTAAACGCTTGATTAACTTATCACCCAGCGCCGGTGCAGTTGTCCAGATACCACCAGCTGTGTCAGTCGCGTCTTTGAATAAGCAAATTGCGCTTTCCGAAATCATTTTCGAGGTCGAGCCATATCCCGGATCACGGTCACCTTTGACCGATAACACCATCTTCTCGCCGTCAACGGTATCGCCGATGTACATGATGTCGTAAAAGCCCGTCTCGCGCTCTTCTTTGCTCGGACCTTCGCCTGGTTTAGGTGCATCTGGGCCAGCCATCGGATTAGTTGTTGCGACATGCTTAGCGATTTCTTCGCCTTTTTCGCCATCGCCGGTGAGCATCATCTCATCATAAGTGAAGTCTTCACCGTACGAATGGCCTAGTAGCGCGTTGCTGCGATGCACATTACGAGTATTAATCGCCGCCATGACAAAAGGAGCAACCCAACTCTTAAGTTGCTCTGAGTAGATAACTTTATCGCCATTTGGTTGTTTTACGCCTTCAAAGCCTGGCACCAACGCGTAAGGGTTAATCGCTAGTTTAAAGACTTCTGGGTCGCCTTTAGCTGCTTTGACCGATTCGGTTAAGCTGGCAGCAGTACCGCCAGAAAACGTACCTTTCATGCCGCGAACACGACCGCTAATATGCTTACAAGCACTGCCTGTTTTCTCGATCGCTAGCTGCTGAAGACGGTAAATACCTAAATCCGAAGGAATCGAGTCAAAACCACACGAGAATACTATTCGTGCGCCTGACTTCTTAGCCGCGGCTTCATGCGCATCAATCATGTGACGCATCCAAACTGATTCACCGCATAAATCGACGTAATCGGTGCCCGAATTGGCACACAAGCCGACTAATTCGGAACCATATTTTTGATACGGTCCAACGGTAGTAATAATAACCTTGGTGCTGTCTACCATCGCTTGCATAGACGCCGTATCGTTCGAGTCTGCAACAACTAGAGGCGTATCCGCTGGCAGTTTCATCTCATCACGTACCGCTTGTAGCTTTTCCAAGCTACGCGCGCCCATCGCCCATGTGACATCGCTCCCATTGCCGTAACGGCTGTTTAAGTATTCGGCGACTAAACGACCGGTAAAACCAGTTGCCCCGTAAACAACAATATCGAATTTTTTATCTGTCATACCTTTATTCCTAATTATTTTTATCAATCTTTAAATCTTTGACACTAAGCAAGATTTGCAAGGGCCACTACGGTAACACCGAACAGAATAAGTAAGGTGATAGCTCCGAGCAAGAAAAAACTCATCCTCAGCGGAACATAATTGCTACTGACATGTACCACTACATGCGCCCAGCGGGTAATTGCGAAGACCCAACAAAGCACTAACACCAAGCTTGATACGGCATTGATATTAAACAGAACAAAACTCAGGACATAAAAAACAACTGGCAACTGAAACTGGTTTGCAAGCGCATTCGAGGTCAACACTACGGGTAATGACCAAGCACTGTTATTAATCGCCGCCTGTGGCTTAGCGATACCCGCTTTTCTGTCTTTAGACTTACGATTACCGTTGAGTAATAGAACAAACACTGGAATTGCTAGTACTACCAGAAGCGGCCAAAATATTTCAATTGATTGCATATATATTCCTAATATTAGGGGCTAATTAATACGCTCGAGCGAGTCAAAGCAAAACATGCTGGATACATGAGCGCCAAACTTTCAGCGGACTAGCGACTTAGACAATGCTTGACTAAGTAGTTTAGAGGTAATGTCGACCACCGAAATGACTTCGTTGTAAGCCATTCTAGTCGGGCCTACAACACCTAATGTGCCCAATATTTTGCCGTCGACGTTATACGGACTGGCAATTACACTGCACTCGCCAAGAGCGCTGTAACCGGATTCTTCTCCGATGAACACACTAACCCCGTTGGCTTTCATACTTCGATCAAGTAAATCGAGTAAGTCACGCTTAGTCTTAAACGCGTCAAACAGCTTCTGTAAGGTTTCAATCTGACACAAATCAGGCACATCCAACAATTTTTGCTCACCGCTCAACATCACGTCGCCTTGATTGCTGGCCTCTTCTTCGGCGATAACCTGGCTTGCCGCTTGCATCGCTTCTTTGTTTAACTGATGCATTTCGTCGTTGTCTTGGCGCATATCGTTAACCAATAAACGTCGAACATCGTCTAGAGTATTGCCTTTATATCGACCATTGAAGAAATTTGCCGCAGAGACCAACTCAGAATCGCTAAAACTATCTGCCGTGGTCAAGACCCGATTTTGAACTCGACCATCCTCGGTAACCAGTATAGCCAGTAACCTCGACTCGGATAGTCGCATGAACTCCAGTTGGTGAAAACGCGTAACCGATTGATTTGGCAGTAGAACCACGCCAGCAAACTGGGTTAATTCGGACAATACATCGGACGCATGGGCGAGTAATGCTCCTGGATCAGTTTCTTGTTCGAAACGCGCCGATAGCTCAGCAACGGCGGTCTGCGTTAAGGTCGACGCTTTAACCATGCTATCAACGAATAAACGATAACCTTGCGAAGTAGGAATACGGCCCGCTGAGGTATGCGGCGCGGTAATCAGGCCAAGCGCTTCGAGGTCAGACATAACATTGCGCACAGTTGCTGAGCTGACGCCCAGTTGTGGCAACTTGGATAGGGTTCGCGAGCCCACTGGTTGACCCTGTTGAATATAGGTTTCAACCAAGTTCTTCAGTACGTTTTCAGCTCTACTATCTAGCGTCATTGGTTTTTAACTCGGCCTGCCGTTGTATCGGCGTCAGTTATTGTCGACATTTGCCATCTTTTAGCCCACGGGGCTGTCTATATGCTGGACAAGCCACGCGCAAATTGGCGACAATGTAAGGCTAACAATCATAAATCATATTCCATATGTTTAAAACTATTGGCGTGTTCGGTAAATATCAAGACGCAAGTGTCGAGAAACCGGTTAAAGCACTAACAGCTCATCTCGAAGCAAGGGGTTTGACGGTCAAGCTTGGCTTCAACACGGCAACTGAAATCGTCAGGGATTTACCGCAAGAATTATTGCATGAAGAGTTGCCTCAAGATATCGACCTTGCGATTGTTATTGGTGGCGATGGCACAATGCTGCATGTGGCCCGTCGCATGGCAGAGCTTGATATTCCGGTTGCAGGGGTAAATCTGGGCAGGCTTGGTTTCTTAACAGACATACCGCAGGCCGATATGCTCGACGAAATTGATCAAATCCTGGACGGCCGTTATGAAATCGAGCAACGTATGATGCTCAAGGTCCAAGTTCTCGATGGTGATACGGTGGTGCACCAACAAACCGCTCTGAACGATATTGTTATCGGTCGCCATTCGTTGGAAAGACTGATCAGCTGGCAAGCGCATGTAAACGACCATTTCGTGACCGCTGCGCGTTCAGACGGGGTGATTCTTAGCACTCCCACCGGTTCAACTGCGTATGCTCTATCTGCCGGCGGCGCAATTATGCACCCTGGAACCGATGTAATCTCTATGGTGCCAGTATCGCCTCATACCTTATCCAACCGACCTATTACCTTGCCGGCAGCATCGGAAGTATGTTTCTCGATACACAATAGAACAAAGAATTGTGCTCATGTGTCATCTGATGGCCTTATCGGCTTTAATCTGGCTGGGCACGAAATTGTTAAAATAACTCGTTCAGAGCACAGCGTTCAGTTGATCCATACTGAAAATTATGATTATTTCGCCATGCTTAGAGCTAAATTAGGTTGGGGCGGAGCACAAGAAACCTGATAAAGGTTTATACTTAGCCTATGGCACTGACAGAACTTACAATTCGCAACTTTGCGATTATTAAACAACTCGAGCTCGACGTAGATGAGGGCTTGACCGTGGTGACCGGTGAAACCGGCGCGGGTAAGTCGATTGTGCTCGATGCGCTCAATCTGATACTCGGTTCGCGAGCCGAAGCCGAAATGATTCGCCATGGCGAAGAACAATGCGAGATAACCGCATTATTCTCTATCAACGGCCTTGGCAACGTTCAATCTTGGTTACAAGAGCGTGATTTAGATGAAGCCGCGGACGATAAAAATTTCTGCCTAGTTCGCCGTGTGGTACGCGTGAATAAGCCGACCAAATGCTATATCAACGACCAACCAACCACCTTGACTAGCTTACGTGAGCTTGGTTATATGCTGGTTGACCTGCACGGCCAACACGAACATCAATCGCTGATGCGGTTGGCCGAACAGCGTCGTATTATTGATCAATTTGCCGATCATAACGATGCTCTTAAGGTGATGGCTAAACTAGCCTCACAAGTTCATCGAATTGAACGTGAGCTGACGTCGGTGTCACAAAATCAGACTGACAATGCTGACCGCATGGAACTTCTGTCATTTCAACTTAATGAATTAGACGAAGCTAGTATTCTCGATGGCGAGTTTGAAGAACTCGAACAAGAACACAGCCGGCTAAGTAATTCTCAAGGTTTAATCGATGGCATTGAATCAGCGATCGATTCATTGTTTCAAAATGAAGCTAGTAATGTAAGTGCCGAACTCGGGCGTAGCGTTAATCAACTTGCACCGCTGGTTGAATTTGACTCGAATCTTCAAGGTGCCAGTGAGCTTCTTAATTCGGCCCTAGCGCAGGTAGAAGAAGCGCAAAGCGCGCTGGAATCGGCAAGAGCAAAAATTGATCAAGACCCTGAGCGATTGCACGAAGTTGAACAGCGGCGTGACACTTTAATTAACCTGGCACGCAAACATCGTTGTGCAGAGAATGCTCTGCCAGAGCGTCATCAGGCCCTGCAGACCGAATACCAACGTTTGGAGTCGGCGCATACTCAGCCTGAAAGGCTGCAACAAGAGCTGGATGACCTTAAAGACCAATATGCCACGGTCGCACATGCGATTTCTGCAAACCGTCAATCGGTTGCCGAGTCGCTGTCAAAATCTATTTCATTACAAATGCAAGACCTTGGAATGAGTGGCGGTGAGTTAGCGATCAAAGTAGAAGCGCACATCAGCGATGATCTAGTTGTGTCCGAACACGGCATCGACCATATAGAGTTTATGGTGAGCACAAATCACGGCATGCCATTGAAATCATTAAACAAAACCGCCTCGGGTGGTGAAATGTCACGCATTAGTTTAGCGATACAGGTTATCACTAGCGAGAAGTCTGATACCCCTACTCTGGTATTTGACGAGGTCGATGTTGGGGTCGGTGGCAAGGTCGCTCAAATAGTCGGAGCGCGTCTCAGAAAACTGGGTCGCAATGCTCAGGTAATCTGCATTACACATTTACCTCAAGTTGCGTCTCAAGGTGATCAACATATCTTTATAGATAAAGTATCCAACGATAGTGAGACCTACTCTACGTTGGTCAAACTCGATGACGAAATGCGTACACTGGAAATCGCACGTATGCTCGGCGGCGAAATCATTACTGATCGCACCCGCGCACATGCGCAAGAAATGCTTACAGCAAACTCCTAGGGATGACCTTGATAGTTGAAAAAAAGCTCGACACTCAGCGCTACGACCTGAAAGAATCGAGTGCGCCTGAGCAAGTGGTGCCGGCGACCCTTAGTGATGTGCCTAGAATTCAGAAGCTACTAAATCATTACGCAGCGATGGGTGATTTGCTGCCACGCACAAAATCCGACATTATTAATAATCTCCCGCACTTTAGGGTGGTTAAAAAGGACGACGAAGTGATCGCTTGTGGCTCCCTTGAGCACTTCACCGATGAGTTAGCGGAAGTGCGCAGTTTAATGGTTGCATCTGACATTAAGCGTGGTGGGCTTGGTCGTAAAATCGTTGAAGACATAATCCGCACCGCAGGAGAACGTAAGGTTAGCAGAGTAATGGCGCTTACGTATGTACCCGAATTTTTCCATAAACTTGGATTTATTACGGTTAACAAAGATATATTTCCCGAGAAAGTTTGGGGGATTTGTGTAAACTGCTACAAGTTTCATAACTGCGAC
>JBLHXJ010000087.1:0-10447 GCA_047629535.1 Arenicella sp.
CATGACAGGCCTTTATACCGGCCCACTTACCGCTTCGTTACGAACGCTGCGTAGGGCAGCATCCAACCGCTCGTCACCCTGAGCGCAGCGAAGGGTCTCGCTGTAAAAGTCTTAATCGGCAGGTGTACTTGGTCTCTGTAGATACTTCGCTGCGCTCAGTATGACCGGCACCCTGTAGCTTCGTTATGAACGAGTCGTAGGGTCTTGCTGCATATAATCACCAAGCTAATCCTCAAAACAGACCAGCACTACGGCATTTACAACGACCATCAAGTCGCTACCATTCTCGGCCAAGACATCAAGCCCGCCAATCTTAGCTTCAATAGTCACATTGCCATAAGGGAATTCCGCTGCCACGGCTTGTTTATCGATGAGGTCTGGTTTTTGCGCTCCAATTTTCACCTGCAGTTGCATCTCGTCTCGCGTGTGCTCAATGTACGGAAAAAAGTTGATGCTCGAGTGGCGGATTGCATCAGACACGGCTCGCTTGGCGGCCTTGGTGTAGTCTCCCCCATGCACGTCTACGCCCATGCCCATTTCGGTTAGATATCGTTTTAAAGCCATTTTTAATTTTCCTTTTGTACAGCGGTTATGCTTGGGTCTCTTTTAGTTAGCATGCGCGCGCAAGCAGGTCAGCGATTAACATAAAGTCTCGGGTTGCTAGTTCATCGCTCAGATTAATCGCCATACTTTCGCGATAATAAGCGCTTAAATCCAAACCAACGCCTAATGCACACAGCTGTATGTCAGGCCTGCGTTGTACGCCGTTAGCGACGTAAGTTAAGTGTTGGTCTAAGTAGTTAGGCGAGCTGCGACCTGAGTTTGCCGCATGTGTCGCGGTGTCCATTGGCGAACCGTCAGACACCATGATAATGATTTTGTTTTTCTCTGGCCGTGTTTCAATACGTTCGACCGCCCACTCTAAGGCTTCGCCATCAACACCTTCGCGAAACAAGTCCGTTTTTAGCATCGCCGCTATTGCCAGCCTAGATCGACGCCACGGTGTTTCGGCGGCTTTATAGATATTATGACAAGTCGAAGTAAGGCGGCCAGGGTTCTCTGGTTTACCTGCTCTAGTCCAGTCTTTTACAACACGGCCACCATTCCATTCGGTAGTAGTGAAACCAAGAATTTCGGTTCTAATCTCGGCTAATTCTAGCGCTTTGGCGAGGGTGTCGATCATCGCGGCCACCACATCATTATGGTTATTCATTGAGCCTGAATTGTCTACTACTATGCTGACAATGCAATCGCTTGCGGCCCTAATCTGCTCCTTTTTGAATATCCTTCGATCGCTTGGAGAGGTGATCAAGCTGGCTAGTCTTGCTGAGTCTAAATAACCCTCTTCAAGACCAAACTCCCAACCGGCTCTATCAGGGCTGGATATTAATTGCTTGAGGTAACGGGCCACCCTGTGGGTATTAACACTTTGCTTGCGAAGTCGTTTGTCCAGCTGTGCGCGCAGCTTTGCCAGTTCGGCTGCGCGGATGCTTTTGCCGATTTTAATTACTTTGTCGTAGGCCTTACTATAGATTTGATAGTCGCTTCCAGCCTCTATTTGACGAATATCTTCAGTTCTGGAAACGTCATAATTTTTCGCTATGCTGATGCTATCAAGGTCGAGCCATTGAATGCTGATGTTGTTGCTTTTCGCCGCTTGGCGCACAGTGCTTACAACCGAGGACTCGTCACTTTTCTCTCCCTGTGAGTCTTCGATCATGTTCATCACCTCTTTGGCTATCGCCAATGCATGCAAGGCAAATTGATCTTGATCGTCACGGCACTTATTTAATTGGTACAAGTGATGTTTTATTTGCGCGTTGAAGCCCAAACGTGTTGCCTCGATTAGTTCTTCAATTTGCACTGGTATTGCCTGCGCTTGCAAGCGTGACCAGCAAACTACGTTTATGCTATAGAGTAGTAGGCCGATACTGCTCTCGGTCAGTGAGGATGCCGCCACTTGATTAGCCCAGAACAAAAAACGTGAGCGCAGATTTGAGCGCATTCCCGGAAGCATTTCTGGCGACAAAGACGCACAACGTAATTGTTCAAGCTGTTCGTATATAATTTTCTCAACAATACTCTCGGGCATCCGAGCTTGATGTTGATCCAAATTACTATGCAATAGACGCAGCGCGATACTGTCGGCAATACCTCTTATTTTTGACGCCTCAACGGTCGAAAAATCCAATTGCAGATAAGGTGCTTGTAACCTAAGTGGCTTGTTGTTGACAACTAAATGGTGCCCACGGAAATGTACGCTTGTATCACCTGACAGTGCGCGAATAGAGGCGGCACACCAGTTCTCGAGCTTCTGCTGTAAAACTTCGTGACGTTGTTGATGTTCCATCGCGTTGACTGCCTACCTATTCGAACCAAGCGCTGATTGATTGGCCTTCTGGCAGCTCTCGATCAAACGCACGTTGATAGTATTCGGCAATGGTGGCGTACTCGGCTTGATCGCACTTATTCAAAAACGATAGGCGGAATGAGGCAGCGGTATCATGGAAAATCTGCATGTTCTCGGCCCAGAAGATAACGGTTCGAGGTGACATCAGAGTTGATATGTCTCCAGCATTGAAACCTTTGCGGGTTAGGTCAGCAAGCGCCACCATTGAATCAACGGTCTTACGGCCTTCTAGTGTATCAAGCGCTGGAACTCGGCTTAAAACGATTTTTGCTTCTTCTTCGGAAGACAGATAATTAAGCTGCGCGACAATATTCCAACGGTCTATCTGCGCGTGATTAATCATCGACGTGCCATGATAAAGGCCGGTCAGATTACCAAGGCCAACCGTATTTGCGGTGGCGAAAAGTCGAAAATACGGGTGCGGTGTAAGTACTTTGTTTTGATCTAGCAGAGTGAATTTGCCGTCGCGCTCGAGAATCCGTTGAATCACGAACATCACCTCTGGTCGCGCCGCATCGAGCTCATCGAAAATCAATGCCATCGGACGTTGAATAGCCCAGGGTAAAATACCTTCTTGAAACTCAGTGACTTGCTTATTGTCTTTGAGTACTACCGCATCTTTGCCAATTAAATCTAGTCGACTGATATGGCCATCTAAGTTGATGCGCACGCAGGGCCAATTTAGGCGAGCGGCTATTTGTTCAATATGAGTCGACTTGCCGGTGCCGTGCATGCCTTGAACCATTACTCGTCGGTTATGGATATAGCCGGACAAAATTGCCAGCGTAACGTCCGCATTAAAACGATAAGCATCATCAATTTCTGGTACGTGCTCATCGCGTTCGGCGAAGTAGGGCACTTTTAGCTGTGAGTCTATGCCAAACAGTTGCTCTGCAGATTTGAATCGGCTGGGTGAGGTTGACGTTAGATCGGTCATTTTAGCTCAGGTCTGCGAAGCGTTGGCGTAAATAGACGCCAGCGCAGTTGCGGCCAAGCGTGCAGCGGCGGGGTCAGCTCGTGAGGTCAGTATGATCGGCACTTTGGCGCCAAGTACAATGCCAGCCGCAGCGGCGCCCATAAAATAGACCATTTGTTTGAAAAGGGCGTTACCTGTTTCAATGTTTGGTACTAGCAATACATCAGCGTTGCCGGCGACAGGGTGATCAATTTTTTTTAGCTTTGCGGCGGCTGGTGATACCGCATTGTCGAATGCGAAGGGGCCACCGACGAGAGCGCCTTCGACTTCGCCAGCATTGGCCGCGGCAACGACGTCGGCGGCGTCCATGCTTGAGGGTATTGCTGGTGTTGCTACTTCGGTAGCCGATAAAACTGCAATTCTAGGTTGTTGATAACCGATAGCGTGCATTAGTTTAGTCACGTTACGAGCGATATCGAGCTTGATGGCAACGCTAGGGTGCACATTGATTGCCGCGTCGGTAATACAAATAGCGGCATCCGAGTTTGGTACGCTCATATGAAATACGTGACTCAAACGACTGCCAGTACGCAACCCAAATTCTTTGTCGATCACCGCTCTAAGAAGATTGTCGGTATGAATATTACCTTTCATTAGCGAAGCGACTTCATTGCCTCTCGCTAACGCCACAGCGGCCTGTGCGGATGCGTCCTCGTCTGTCGCATCAACGATACGGAATTCAGAAATATTCCAGTTCATGCCTTTAGCCGCGGCTTCAATATGGCTCTTGCTGCCAACCAGAACTGGCGTTATCAAGTTTTTATCAACCGCCATTTTTACACTTTCCATCACTACCGGTGAGCCGGCGTTAACGATAGCGGTAGTTGCGGTTTCGAGGGGGGCGGCACGTGCTAGAAGTGAAGGAGGGCATACCACTGGAGTAGCGCAAAGAAAGTTATCGGCCATGATTTTCAGTCTCGGATTAATTGTGTAACAGTTTTTAGTTGAAAAAAAAGATGCCAAGTCTCTGCTTGGCATCTGCAATTATAGGGTGTCTATGTTTAGGTGTTTATACAAACGCTCGCAGCCGATAGCCAGTTAGACATAATCTTTATATTTTTCCAGATAACGAGTTGGTTTGGCTAACGCGTCTTTACGGAACGGGTCGCCTAGTTCGCGGGTACACATTATTTCGATGACGCAGGTTTTACCCTCGTTCATCTGCATCTCGATGGCTTTCTTTAATGCTGGCCCAACGTCTTCGAGTTGATCGACAACAATGCCCTCAGCGCCCATAGCGATGGCGATTTGAGCAAAGCTTTCGCTCTCTAGTTCTCCAGCAACGAAACGACGGTTATAGAAGTCAACTTGATTCTTCTTCTCGGCACCCCATTGACGGTTATGGAATACGACCGCTGTGACTGCAATGTCATGCCGTACACAGGTCATGATTTCAGACATGCTCATAGCCCATGCACCATCGCCCGCGTAAGCAACGCCTGGTCGCTCAGGTGATGCGGTTTTTGCACCGATCATGGTCGGCAAAGCATAGCCACAATTGCCAAAACTCATTGGTGCGAAGAACGAACGCGGCCGTTCAAAACGCAAGTAGCTGTGAGCCACCGAATTGATGTTGCCAATATCGGTAGACACCATCACTTCAGCCGGCATGGCTTTTTCAAGCTCTCGCAAGACTTGACGAGGGTGTAGCCAGTTGCCTTCTTCAGCTTCTTGCTCGGCGATCATGTCTAGGCTGTAGTCGTCCTTTTCATGAATCCACTCGTCGAGCTCTTGCTCCCAAGCGGCTTTTTCAGAAGCGATCTCGGCGGCACGCTCTGCTTTGTTTGCGTCACATGCTAGCTCCCTGCCGTCCAGCAAGCGAGACAGTGCAATGGCGGCCGCTTTAGCGTCACCACAAATACCAACAGAGATTTTTTTAACTAGGCCAAGCATCTTATGGTCAGCGTCGATTTGAATGATCTTGGCGTCTTTTGGCCAGTAGTCCATGCCGTGCTGAGGTAAGGTGCCGAATGGGCCTAAGCGCGACCCTAGAGCGACAACCACGTCAGCTTTAGCGATGAGTTTCATACCCGCTTTAGAGCCTTGGTAACCAAGAGGGCCACACCAAAGAGGATGGCTTGCTGGGAAGGAATCGTTGTGTTGATAGCTGTTAACTACGGCCGCGCCTAGGCGTTCAGCCAGGGTTTGGCATTCGACCATGCCGTCAGCCATGACCACACCACCGCCAGAAACAATTACCGGGAACTTGGCTTGCGCTAGTAAGTCGGCGGCTTCGTGTAACGTGCGTTCGCCGCCAGGGCCTCGATCTAGTCTTTGTGGCTGCGGAATTTCCACATCGATATCGCCATAGAAATAATCACGTGGAATATTTAGTTGTGTCGGCCCAATCTCCGAGTGCGCGCGATCAAAGCAGCGACCTGTGTACTCAGCAATACGCGCGGGATGGTTTACATGGCCCTGATACTTCACGAATTCTTGAAACATGGGTAGCTGTGCGGCTTCCTGAAAACCACCTAAGCCTTGAGTTACTGTGCCTGTTTCAGGCGTAATCATTACCACCGGGCTGTGCGCCCAGTAGGCAGCCGCTATCGCCGTGACACAATTAGATATGCCTGGCCCGTTCTGACCGATGACCACACCGTGACGCCCGGTGGCTCGCGCAAAGCCATCAGCCATGTGGCCGGCACCTTGCTCGTGTACAACCGGAATTAATCGAATTCCGGCCGGAGCGAAAATATCCATCGCATCCATAAAAGCCGAACCCATAATGCCGAAAATATCAGTCACCTCGTTCGCTACCATTGTTTCTACGAATGCTTCACTGGGAGTCATGCGGGCCATTTTTGCCTTCCTGTTTCAAAGAAACTAAAAAATATAAAGTCGTTGCTTAAATAGTACGCAGTCTCGCGCACTGGTGTGACGCATTAGATTATCAATCAAAGTCTGCTATCTCAACCAGAATTGAGCTTAATTGAATATCTAAGTCTCATTTAAGGCACTAAATGATCAATGAAGGCTTGCTTATACGTGCGCCAGTGGTTTTGATCCTGTGTTTGTTTTTAAACCTTAATTCGATACACTAGCGTGTAATTAATGCACTTAGTGATTTGCTGGTGCTAGTTCTATATTTCGGGATATAAGCATAAATGAAAAAGGCCTTAATTACGGGCATTACCGGGCAAGACGGGTCTTATCTCGCCGAACTCTTATTGGAAAAAGGTTATGAAGTCCACGGCATAAAACGGCGAGCATCGTCTTTTAATACCGAAAGAATCGACCACCTTTATCAAGACCCTCATACGCAAGACCCCAAGTTATTTTTACACTATGGCGATTTAAGCGATGCGTCTAACCTAACCCGGATAATTGGCGAAATTAAACCCGACGAAGTTTATAACCTTGCCGCCCAAAGTCATGTGGCGGTGTCGTTTGAGGTTCCTGAATACACCGCCGATGTGGATGCGCTGGGAACGCTGCGTTTGCTTGAAGCTATTCGTTTTCTGGGCCTAGAGAAGACCACAAGATTTTACCAAGCGGCAACCTCAGAGCTGTATGGGCTAGTACAAGAAACGCCGCAAAACGAAACCACTCCATTTCACCCTCGTTCTCCCTATGCCGTAGCTAAATTGTACGCTTATTGGATTACCGTTAACTATCGTGAGTCATACGGAATGTACGCTTGTAACGGGATTTTGTTTAACCACGAATCACCGCGCCGAGGCGAAACCTTCGTGACGCGCAAGATAACTCGAGCATTGGCTAATATTGCCCACGGTTTAGAGTCTACTTTACATCTCGGCAATATAGATGCTTTGCGAGATTGGGGACACGCAAAAGATTACGTCCGCATGCAATGGCTGATGCTTCAGCAAGATCAGGCCGAAGACTATGTTATTGCTACTGGCAAGCAGATTTCGGTTCGAGAGTTTGTTCGCTTGGCCGCTGCTGAGATTGGCGTTGAGCTTGAGTTTAAAGGTGAAGGGGTCGAGGAAGTTGGTATTGTTGCGTCGGTCAATGCGGAACTTTCGCCAGCCTTGAGTGTAGGCGACGAAGTTATTAAAATAGATTCACGTTATTTTCGCCCAGCGGAAGTGGAAACCTTATTAGGTGACCCGACGAAAGCTCGAGAGCAAATGGGTTGGCAGCCAGAAATCACGGTTCAGCAGATGTGCGCTGAAATGGTGGCGCACGATCTTGAAGTCGCCAAGCGTGATTCTTTGCTTAAGAAGCATGGATTTGATATTCCGAAAGTGCACGAGTGAGCCTCAGATAGATGATTAAAAGAGTATTTGTAGCGGGTCATCAAGGAATGGTTGGTTCAGCATTGCTTCGGCTGCTTGAGCTTGATCCTGAGGTAGAATTAATTACGCGCACTCATGCCGAGTTAGACTTGATAAGTCAGGCTCAGGTCGAAGCGTTCTTTGCCAGCGAGGCGCTCGACGAAGTTTACCTAGCGGCGGCCAAAGTAGGCGGCATTCAGGCTAATAATAGCTTCCCGGCAGATTTTATCTACGATAACCTAATGATTCAGTCAAACGTTATTAATGCCGCATATAGAAATGCTGTTACTAAGTTATTACTGTTGGGCTCCTCTTGTATCTACCCTCGACTTGCAGAGCAGCCAATGCGAGAGAACTCTCTTCTGACTAGTCAGCTAGAGCCGACTAATGAACCCTACGCGATCGCCAAGATAGCTGGAATAAAGTTATGCGAAAGTTATAACCGCCAGTACGGGGTTGATTACCGAAGCGTCATGCCGACTAACCTGTATGGTGAAAACGATAATTTTCACCCTAAAAATAGTCATGTAATTCCAGCCATGTTGCGTCGTTTCCATAATGCTAAATTGGCGAAGGAAAAAGTCGTAACTGTGTGGGGTTCTGGTAAACCTATGCGCGAATTTTTATACGTAGATGATATGGCCAAAGCCTCTATTTACGTGATGAACTTGCCGATTGAAGAATATAACAAGGTCACTGATGAAAGGCTTTCGCATATCAATATTGGCACAGGGGTAGATTGTACCATCGCTGAACTGGCACAAATTATGAAGCAAGTTGTGGGCTTTGATGGGACTCTGCAATTTGATGCGAGCAAACCTGATGGCAGCCCACGAAAGCTGCTCGATGTATCGCGTTTAACCGAGTTGGGCTGGCAAGCGCAGACTGATTTAGAAAATGGTCTTAATAAAACCTACCAGTGGTTTTTAGAGCATCAAACATCATTGAGAGGCGTAACAACGTGATACCTGTAATCTTGTCAGGCGGGGTAGGGTCGAGATTATGGCCTTTATCCAGAGGGATGTACCCAAAGCAGTTACTTTGTTTGGTTGATGCCGAACTCAGTATGTTGCAACAAACAATCAAACGTACGGTTGGCATCAATGGTGTTGGCCCCAGTGTGGTGGTGTGTAACCAAGAGCATCGCTTTATGGTCGGCGAGCAACTTCAACAAATTGGCATTAGTGATGCGCAAATTTTACTTGAACCCGAAGGTCGTAACACAGCACCGGCAATCGCGTTAGCCGCATTTTCGGTTGCTGCGAAAAGCCCTAGTGAAGTGATGTTGGTGATGCCAGCGGATCATGTTATTACAGATCTAGACCAATTTCACGACGCTATCAATCAGGCCTGTCGCCTTGCCGAAACGGGCAGTTTGGTGACATTTGGAATAGTCCCTCAAGGACCCGAAACCGGCTATGGTTACATTAAAGCCGGAGCCCCGGATGGAAAGGGCGGCTTCGATGTTGCTGAATTTAAAGAGAAGCCTAGTCAAGAAACTGCACAGCAGTATGTTGATAGTGGCGATTACTATTGGAATGGCGGCATATTTATTTTTACCGCATCTTCGTATTTGCAGGAGCTTAAACGTTTTGAGCCTGATGTTTATGACGCCGCCGAACAAGCCATGACCAAGGCAACGCCAGATCTCGACTTTGTGCGGATAGATGAAGCGGCTTTTGCTAAGAGTCCATCGATCTCAATTGATTATGCAGTAATGGAGAGAACGTCTAAGGCAAAGGTGGTGCCACTCAATGTTGGCTGGAATGATGTTGGCTGTTGGTCGGCGTTGTGGGATGTGTCGGAGAAGGACGAAAACGGCAATGCGATTACCGGTGATGTAATTGTCTCTGATACGCGCAATTCTCATATCTACTCAGAAAGCAAGCTAGTGGCCGTGGTTGGAGTAGAAGACCTAGTGGTGATCGAGACTGACGATGCAATTTTAGTGACGGATAGAGATCACTCACAAAACGTTAAGGTTATCGTCAATCAGCTTGAATCACTTCAGCGGACACAGATCAGCCACCATCGAAAAGTCTATCGCCCCTGGGGTTGGTACGACTCGATAGATGTCGGTGAAGGTTTTCAGGTAAAGCGAATTCAAGTCAAACCTGGTGCACGGTTGTCGGTACAGATGCACCATCATCGCGCAGAGCACTGGGTAGTGGTTCAGGGGACTGCCGAAGTTCTGAATGGCGATAGGACTATGACACTAATTGAAAATGAGTCGACCTATATTCCGATTGGCGCTAAGCATGCATTGTCTAACCCAAGTGAAACAGACCTGCTAGAGATAATCGAGGTGCAGACAGGTAGCTATTTGGGCGAAGACGATATTGTCCGATTCGAAGATCAGTACGGTCGTATAGAAAAAAAATAAGGATTTTTTTTCACTCGAGCTTTTGGCGAGTTGTGTAAAACAGTTAACTTTGACATCAAGTCATGCGATTCCTCGCAATTGATTGTATGGTGAAGGATATATAAGGTAGCAGCGGTTTCATGCCGAAGCAGGTCTGAGCTACAATGGTATAATGTAAGGTATATCGTTGCTGGGAGAACCGCTACTAAAGATGTAGTCTTGGCTTTGTCAGCGAGCAGCTAAACGCTGGTCGTCGAAAACCGCTTAACTGATAGCCGCATAGGGTGAATCAAGACTCTATGCGGTTTTTTTTGACCTCAATAAGCATGCTGGTTTAGACGCCTTTATGCTTTCTATTGGCGGCTTGGTTTGGCCGATTAAAATAACTTTCGAAAGTTGTTGACGTGGTCCTCTAAAACAGTAGAATGCGCTTCCTCGAGACAGCAGATGCACTTAAG
>JBLHXJ010000088.1:0-10437 GCA_047629535.1 Arenicella sp.
AATGGCCAATAAGGGTATATTAGCTTAAGGCTTTCGTATTAGCTTAAGGCTCTAACTGTACTATTAACCGTAAAATATGCGATAACACCTCCGATAAAGTGCTATCAGATCAGTCTGGCACGAAACGTCTTACCCTTAATTTTGCCCTGTTCCAACTGTTTCAGAGCAATCTTAGCCAGTGGTCGCTCAACCGCAATATAAGCCCAGTTATCCAAAACCTGAATTTTCCCTATGTTTTCGCCATTGATCTCATCGGCTTTGGTCAGCGCGCCAACCAAATCACCTGGCCTCAGCTTTTGACGCTTGCCACCTTCAACGCGTAAAGTCGACATGCTCGGGCGATCGGGCGCTTGGCTCAATAACTCCACTAGCGGCAAATCGCTTGGGCGTATTTCGGTATTCAAATAGGTTTCCAATTGATCGACTCGAAATTGCTCCGATACTTGAAATAGCGAACAGGCTTGGCCTTTCTCACCCGCTCGACCGGTTCGGCCTATACGATGAGTATAAACTTCCAGCTCTCTGGGTAAATGGTAGTTAAACACCAGAGCCAAAATATCGATGTCGAGACCTCGGGCGGCTACATCCGTTGCCACCAAGACATTAATACTGCTGTTGGAAAAACGAATTAGCGTCTGGTCACGGTCCTTTTGCTCCATATCTCCGTGCAGGGCTGCGGCACTAAAGCCGGCGCTCTTTAAACCACCTGCCACGATTTGAGTATCTTGGCGAGTATTACAGAACACCACAGATTGCTTACCGCTATTATCGAGCAACAACAACTTCAATGACTGTAAGCGATCTTTCTCGTTGTCTACCAAGAAAAAGGCTTGCTCTACCCGAACCGTATCTTGAGTCGGCGCGACTTCAGCTATACTTGGATTTTGCATGATAGTTTCAGCGATTGCTTTGATCCCTTTCGGGTAGGTAGCACTGAATAAAAGGGTTTGCCGTTTCGTCGGCACCGCATCAATGATCGCCTCAATGGTTTTCTGAAAGCCCATATCAAGCATGCGGTCGGCCTCGTCTAAGACCAAGGTACCCATGCTCGATAAATCTAATGACCCTTTATTCAGATGATCTTCTATACGCCCAGGCGTGCCAACCACAATATGCACACCCTTTTCCAATGATGACGCCTGCGCCTTAATCGGTGTACCACCATAAAGAGTGGCTACTTTAACATTAGGAATACCGCGTGCTAATCGACGGATCTCGCCTGACACCTGCTCGGCTAGCTCTCGAGTTGGGCATAGCACCAAAGACTGAACCTTAAATAACTTGGCATCTAACTTGTTAAGTATGCCTAAGCCAAACGCCGCGGTTTTACCCGAACCTGTTTGGCCTTGGGCGATAACATCTTTACCACTGAGAATCATCGGCAGGCTTTGCGCCTGAATCGCAGTCATCGAATTAAAACCTAGCGAGCCCAAATTATCTTGTAATTGCGGGTTTAACTTGAGCGACGAAAATTGGTAATCAGACATAGTTGTCACGACCTAGATAATTTGCAGTTTGCATTGCACGGGATATTAACGCGCCTTGAGTAGAAACGCATTTAATCATTTACGAAAAGGTCTTACACTTAGTGATTGTTTGCACATTTAATCTCTATTTAAGCATTACCAGCCTGAATAGCTTGCCGCGAAAGCGAGCCTCAATAGAAAAACCAACATTGAATAAAAAAGCACCACTATTTTTCATTATCATAACGGTCATGCTCGATGCCATGGGCATCGGTTTGATCATGCCGGTAATGCCAGACTTAATTAGACAAGTCAGTCAAACATCGATGGCCGATGCGGCGCTTTGGGGCGGTTTGTTGACCACTTCTTATGCGGCGATGCAATTTCTGTTTGGTCCCTTTCTCGGTAACCTTTCAGATCGATTCGGTCGCCGACCGGTATTGATAGTGTCGCTAGTGTTTATGGGTTTAGACTATTTCTTGATGGCCATAGCGCCAAGCCTATTTTTATTGTTTCTTGCACGTATCGTCTCTGGCATCACCGGTGCCACCTACTCAACCGCAGCCGCATATCTATCCGATACATCCGAGAAAGGCGAACGATCGGCTAACTTTGGTTACATCGGCGGCGCATTCGGTATTGGCTTTGTGTTGGGCCCAGCAATAGGCGGCATATTAGCCGAGTTTGGAACTCGTATGCCGTTTATTATTGCCGGTTGCCTGGCGCTTATGAATGCCGCCTTTGGGCTGTTAGTATTGCCCGAAACCTTAGACCGTAGTAAACGAAGAAGCTTTGAGTGGTCTCGAGCCAACCCTTTTACGGCGTTGCTTCGCATCCGTAATCTGCCAATGATCGGTAGCGTTATGTTTGTGGTTCTAATTTATTCAACCGCGAGTAATGTCTACCCGTCTATTTGGAGCTTCTTTACGATAGAAAAATTTGGCTGGGAACCGAAAATGATTGGCATCAGTTTGGCTATCTACGGTATTTGTGCGGCGTTCATTCAAGTAGTGATACTAGGCATTATGATTCGTAAGCTTGGCGTTGAGCGCACCGCTATTCTCGGTATGACTATATCAATCGGATCTCTTGCCTTCCTAACCGTGGTTGATAGCAGCCTACTGATTTTTCTAAGCATGCCAATAACCGCATTAGGCGCTGTCGTAGGGCCCGCGCTTCAAGGCATGATGGCCGACCAAGTCAGTGATGCTGAACAAGGTGAACTACAAGGTGTATTCGCCTCGGTAATAGCCATATCGGCGATCCTTAGCCCAATGATCATGACCTATACATTTCAACAGTTTACTAAAGTCGATACTATTTACTACTTGCCTAGCGCGCCGTTCGCCGCAGCCGGGCTGCTGACAGTTGGAGCTCTAGTGGCATTCTATTTAAGCCGAGCCGAGCGTCAGACGATACCGGCCAGATAAGATTGGCAGTGCTGTCTAAAATGAGTACTTAGAGACAGCACCAGTCGTTAGACTGACCCGCTAGGTCGGCCATCAGGCATGCTATATCAGCAACTAAGTGCCACTAAAGCGATAGTCCACAAACTGCTCACGAAGACCCACTTTGTGGATCTTGCCGGTAGCGGTATGCGGTAACTCATCGACAAAAGCGACTTCGTCAGGCATCCACCACTTGGCTATTTTGCCCTCCATAAAGGCCAATACTTGCTCGGCTGTCACCTCGTCTGTACCTGGCTGACGCACGATCACTAGCAACGGACGCTCATCCCACTTTGGATGGGCGATGCCAATCACACCAGCTTCGGCAACGCCGGCATGACCGACGGCGCAATTTTCAAGGTCAATTGACGATATCCATTCACCTCCGGATTTGATTACATCTTTGGTGCGATCGGTAATCGTCATATTGCCATCAGAGGTAATATTGGCTACATCACCAGTATCAAACCAGCCATCGTCATCTAAGGCCGACTCTTCATGCTTGAAGTATCGCTCTACGACCCAGGGACCACGGACTTTTAGTGCGCCAAACGCTACTCCGTCCCACGCTACTTCTTGGTTGTCATGGTCGACTATTTTCATCGACACACCAAATACCGAACGCCCGGCCCTGACCCGAAGTTTGTCGTACTCTTCGTCACTATAATACTCTCGAGGATGCTTAGGAATATTAAAGGTACCCAGTGGTGCCAGTTCTGTCATACCCCAACCAGAAATCGTGGTAACACCGTATAACTGCTCGAACTCTTTCATAGTGCTTAGCGGACAAGCTGAGCCACCAACGCCGATTCTGTTCAGTGACGGAACCTTTTTACCCGATTCTTTAAGATAGGTGAGTAATGCCAACCACACCGTTGGCACGCCGACAGCATAGTTAACACCTTCGGCTTCGATCAGACGTTGAAGCGAGGCGCCATCACCCATCTTAGAGCCTGGAAACACCAGTTTAAAACCAGCCAGGGCAGCTGAATAAGGCATATTCCAAGCATTTACGTGAAACATTGGAACCACTGGCAAGGCAACGTCACCGGCACTTAAGCCCATTCCATCACCCAGGCAGCAGGCATAGGTTTGCAGCACTAAGGCTCGATGCGAATACAGTACACCTTTGGGATTGCCGGTCGTGCCCGAGGTGTAACATAAAGAGCACGCCGACTGTTCATCAAGCGGCGGCCATTGAAAGTCCGCGCTTTCAGCTGCCAGCAGAGTTTCATAGCAATGCACATTCGACAATGTTGTTTCTGGCATGCTTTCCTCGCCCGCCATTACGATGATACCTTTGATCTTAATTTGATCACTAATTGCCTCAATCAACGGCACAAACATCGGGTCAACCATTAAAAATTGATCTTCAGCATGATTAATAATGTAGACCAACTGCTCCGGAAATAACCGTGGATTAACCGTATGGCAAATCGCACCACTACAAGCAATACCGTAATACGCTTCCATGTGACGATAGTCGTTCCACGCCATGGTTCCAACTGTTTGACCCTGCTCTAGCCCGAGCTTTTTAAGCGCGTGCGCTAATTGACCCGCGCGGTCATAGCATTCGGCCTGAGTGTAAACATGACGAGGGTTATCGTGCACAACCGAGACAATTTCACTGTCGCCGTTTATAGCGCGTCCGTGACGCATCAGCGATGTGATCGTCAGTTGATCATTCATCATTAGTCCTAACATATGGGAGCTCCTTATTCTGGTAGATGGAAAGCTTTAGGTAATTTAAAGCAATATCCGGTTTAGCTTGTGCCCCAATAGCAGGCCAAACTGATCATTATTATTGTGCTCAATTTATCTAATTGAAGATGACGGGTCTAGCCAAACCTACAGCAATAGGCCAACAAAAACGTCAACTAAGTTGAGTTTAACTAAAAAGACGAAACAAAATGTAAAAAGGCCTCAGAACTTGGCTAGTTCTGAGGCCTTTATGACGGGGGGCACTGATTTTTTTAAAGAGCATCGTCTTCGACTGCCCACCAAGCAACCGCGCTCGACAATACTACGGCACCGACGACGGCGACCATAACTAATGGCGATATCACAATGCTTTCAGGAATCAAAGCGACAAATGAGTTAAGCAAAGACATTTTATCTATAAATAGATAAGCCATCAACAAGCCGATAACAGCGCCGATAAGGTCAAACGATAGTCCTTTCTTTGCCGTTTGGTTGCGCACACCAAGCTCCAATGTAGGCAGCTTATTGACTAGCAACTTAGTGAAGTTATCG
This sequence comes from Arenicella sp., assembly GCA_047629535.1. Classification (GTDB taxonomy): domain Bacteria; phylum Pseudomonadota; class Gammaproteobacteria; order Arenicellales; family Arenicellaceae; genus Arenicella. Next base: position 5,168 of record JBLHXJ010000088.1, read on the forward strand.
TCCATCAAATTCGGCTGTGCCAATCGAGCTCTAGCGAATAAAGCGTCTAGAGGGTTTTTATCGGCCGCGTATGTAGTGTCATTATTCATAATATTAACCTCGCCATGCTTGTAAGCCATCTTGCAAGACCACTCTGCCTCGGTTGATGTGTGTTTTTACTGTGCCTAACGGAATACCCATGATATCGGATATTTCCTGCTGTGTATTCTGACGGTGTAAACACAAGTGTAGCACAGAGCGTCGCTCAGGCTCTAAAGTTGATAATAATTTCGCCACCGTGCTATGCACTTCGGTTTCTGACTCGTACTCTGGGGCCTGCTCTAGTTGATTACTCAGTAATGGTTGCTCATCCAACGATTGAGTATCCAATGCCTTTTTGCGCACATGTTGCAAAAAAATATTGTAGCCAATTCGATAAAGCCAACTGGAGAACTTGGCTTGTTGTCGAAACTTAGCTAGCTCTTTAAAAGCCTGGATGAACGTGTCTTGTGCCAAATCATCAGCCAACGCTTCATTCCAGTCTGTTAACTGACGGAGCGAGTAGCGCAGGTTTGACTGATGCCTATTTACCAGCTCAGCAAACGCTTGTTGATCGTTCTTGCTGACAGCAAGCTCGACCAACTGGGCTTCTTCCAAGGTAGTAAGGCCCTGTTTTTTCAAAGTATTTATCACTTAGTTAGTAATAAATACGCTTATGAACTTAGTTCATTGCTAGCATCAGTTTTAGTTTCTACTTTCCTTTCCACTAGGAACCAGAATATAAGTCGGGCAATACCGAGAAACATTGGGATCAAGCCGAAGCCAGCAACTTCATCTGCGCCCACAACATTGAACGCTGCGACAACACCGAATCCGACCGCGGTTAATGTAAGGCCACTTTTAAGAGAGCTCGCCGAACCACCATTGTCAAGCGCGGTGATAACGTGCTCAGGAATATCCCGATCACTCTTAATGTATAAGTCCACTATCTCCATCTTCTGCTTACGCTTACGATTGCCTGCGGCTAACAGAGCGATTAGCAAAAACAAAGGCATACCGAATATCAGTATTACCGCCGGCAATGCAATAAACACTACGCCAATTGGGAAGTTACCGAAGTCGCCATCGATTTTTATACCGTCATTGAGCGCATCGAATAACTCAGCTTTTTCATCATCGCTAAGATTGCCGAGCTCAAGCTCAAGTTCCTTGCCAGCTTCTTCGTCGAATTTGCTTACTAGGCGAACAATCGAGTCAATCTTCTTCTCGCCCTCATCGCTAAAGTCGTGATCGACTTTGATGCCGTCCTCCACACTTTTCTCAAATTCAACCACCGAATCCTGAGATGATATCTCTGAATCCTGCGCAAAAGTCGACATCGACAGTGCGGCAGTTGCTAGCAAGCAAATAAATAGTAAATGTTTCATGGTGTTCTCCAGTATTAATATGACGTTCGTAATGACGTTCTCATAAGCTTAGATGCGTGCTTTTAGTTTTCGGATTCAAATAAGAGAAAAAAAGAAGGAAAAAATATTGGCTACGCAGCGGTCTAATTTAAGCACGTATTTTCAATAACTTATACGGCTATTTTCAGAGTCGATACAAACCTGTAGATACTCGCCATCGATTTGCGTGCCGTAAGCTAGTGATGCAGTGGTTTTGACTTTAAGTGAGTAGCCTGAATTAGTCTCTCCGAGACTATTTGCTGTATTCGAGTGGCCGATCAGAGTTTAGATCGCGCAACGCACTAGTAGTATTCGATCGGTCTAGCTAGCTAGCGTCTTTTTATCGATCGAACCATAACAATGACGATTAACTCGCTAAACTATCCGCGACAGACAGCGACGCACTCATCATTTCACTGAGCTGGTAACGTATACCCTGTCGAAACCATTCCCTAGTAGGATATTGGCGGCACCGAGTGCTCGTTGACCGCTAGTGCAAACGCATACTATTTTTTGCTCTTTAGGTAACTCAGAAAAACGTTGCAGTAACTCGGTATTGGGGATATTCAAAGCCTTGGCTAAAAGCGGAGCTTGCTGTGCCTCCAATTCACTTCTGACATCCAGCAGCAGGTCCGCATGATCAATGTGCTCACTGGCGATAATTGGCGCGTATTTTTTGGGTTCGTCAGCGTTGGAAAAATCAATAATATTTTGACTGTAGTTCCACAGGTCTAGGGTCATTAGCCTGCCTAATAATTGGCTTTTATCGGCTAATATAATCTTTAAAACCTCTTGCGCTTGATAGCTACCAATAACACCAACACTAGGGCCGGTAACGCCAGCGGTATTACAACTGGCCGCGGTCTTTGAGGGCGATGCAAACACCGCTCTTAGACTTGGAGCGGGTCGCTCAGAGGTACCGCAAAAAACCCCGAGGTAGCCGTGGGTTGTTAGTACCGAGGCGGTCACCAACGGAGTTCGACTGGCAAAACAAAGGTCGCTCAATAGATAGCTTGCCAGAAAATTGTCGGCCGCATCGACCACTACTGTTGCTCGGCCCACCAACTCTCTGGCGTTAACTGGGCTTAAAGCGGCATTAATCACTTCGACTTCAAGCTCACTATTTAAGTCACACAAGCGTTTCTTCGCCGCCACCACTTTGGGTTGCTCGACATCGCTTTCTTGAAACAAAATCTGCCGATGCAAGTTAGACAGACTGACAACATCGTCGTCAATCAAAATCAATTTACCAACTCCGGCACCGGCTAAAAATAGACTCACAGGAGAGCCTAAGCCGCCAACCCCAACGAGTAGCACGCAAGCTTGCTTGAGCGCCAACTGCGACTCTAGGCCAAAGTGGCTAACCTGCTGTTGACGGCTATACCGAGAATCGACGAACGACATAAAACTCTACTTGCCTAGACCAAGGATAAGGCGTTACTCAGTGGCGCGCTGATAATAACGATCACGCAAACGAGTTGCCCGGCTTTGCAAAGAGTACTCTTGACCGTCAATTAGGACTAAATCTGGATTACTCATTACTTCCAGCGGATCACCGGACCAAAGTACCAAAGTTGCGTCGGCACCGACTTTTATCTGTCCATAACCAGGCAAGCCGAAAATTTGCGCAGGGTTTGAGGTGATCGCTTGAATAGCGACGTTGTAGGGCAAGCCGTTGGCTACCGCATTGCCAGCCGACTGGCGCACCAGATAGGCGTTATGCGTGTTTTGCCAACCCATACCTGTAAACATCAACTTAACCCCAGCTTGGTGTAGTAATAGCGCATTATCAAGCCTTGAACCAAGCGTTTCATAGGAGCTTGGAAGGTTATTGATGGGGTCAAAAATTACCGGCACTTTAGACTCAGCAATTTTATCAGCGACGCGCCAGCCTTCAGACGCTCCTGAGAGTATCACTGTTATTTTCTGTTTTTCAGCAAACTCTAGTACTCGCTCGATATCGGCTGCGCGCTCTACACGAACCAATAGCGGTTGGCGGCGTTGCACTACCGCAACTAAAGCCTCCAAATCATGCCTAGACAAAGAGTAATCACGCCGATTGCCGCGTGCGTAGCTGTCCTTATTATTTAAGTAGTCTCGGGTATCTTCAATCGCCTCACGAAGCAAAGACATTGCCGCCGCGCGTGAACCGCCGGCAAGATCGCTACCTGCCTGACCTAAGCTAACCACCATCGCGGCGTTTTCGATCACAATGTTTCCCGATTTACTGAGTTTTACCACGGCGGCACTACCAGCAAAAATACCAGCACCATTACTCGGCTGAATCAAACTATGAGAAACACCTAAGCTGCGATTGTAAGCTACCGCCACTGAACTCGGGTTAAATGCATCGCTAACCTGCAAGGACGCGGTAATACTTTCATTTGAGGTGCTGCTATCGACGGTGTCAGCCACCGAGCCTAATTCGAGGATGCCCAATTGAGTATCAGCGTTAAATAAGCCTGGCGATACCGGGCGGCCCTCGGCATCAATCACACGACCACTTTGTGGTGCCGACAAACCACTGCCTAGCCCAACAATAATCGAGCCTTTAACCAATATATCGGTTAATTGATTCGAATCGCGCTCTGAGCCGTCGACGATGCGAGCGTTTGTGATCAGTAAGTCTGAGGCGTTAGCTAAACCAGTCGCTAATAGTGCCAAGCCGATGACTAGACTCTTACTAAATAATTTTTTCATGGTCGGTCTCCCTCTGGCGTTATAATTCCTAAATTGAAATCACTAGTATGGTTCAGCTCTGGCTGCGACCGGTCAAATCGCAAGGCTCCATCAATCCACACCTTGTCAGCCTTAGAGTAAACACTCAACGGGTTACCGCTCCAGAGAACCACGTCAGCATTCATCCCCTTCTTCAAACTTCCAATTCGGTCATCTAAACCAATCGACTTAGCTGAATTGCTAGTGATCCATTTTATAACCTGAGCCGCGGTGAGGTTCATGCCCATTCGATTAGCCGCGGCCATCGCCTTGCCAACCTCTTGTGGTAAACGTTGAATCTGAATCTCATCATCCGAATGAATAATCGCACAACCTTTTGCCAATTCAATCAGCGCGGCGTTTTCGCGAATCATGTCGTAAGCCTCTTGCTTAAATCCCCACCAGTCAGCCCATACGACTGCGCAGATATCGTTGTTTGCGAGTAACGGAGCAATTTTATAGGCTTCTACTGCATGATGAAAAGCGGTGATTTTATAGCCGAACTCTTTTGATAGTTCAATCATATTAGCCATTTCGTCGGCGCGGTAGCAATGGTTGTGAATCTTAATATCGCCTTTCAAAACACCGCGTAGTGTTTCCATCTCAAGGTCACGGCCTGGTGCTTCTGCGTCTTTATCGCCACTGGCTAGCTTGTCTTCATACTCTGACCAAGACTTATCATAAGCCTTAGCGGCGATCCATGCGGTTCTATAGCCGGCCATGTTGCCCATTCGAGTTCCCGGACCACCTTTATCGCCATACACACGTTTTGGGTTTTCACCACAGGCCATCTTCAAAGAATGTGGTGCATCCGGAAACTTCATACCCATCATGGTTATCGATGGCACGTTTTTAAGGGTTACACCGCGACCACCAAATAAGTTGGCTGAACCTGGCAAAATTTGTGCTGTTGTCACACCACCCGCCAAGGCTTTCTCGAAATTAGGATCTTGCGGCCACACTGAATGCTCGGCCCAAACCTTAGCCGTTGCTGGCGCTACCGCCTCGTTGCCATCTGAGTGAGCTCTTATCGCTGGATTGGAGTAAACGCCCATATGCGAATGTACATCAATAATTCCAGGAGTAACCCAAAGGCCTGCGCCATTAATCTCAACCGCGCCTTCAGGA
>JBLHXJ010000089.1:0-10359 GCA_047629535.1 Arenicella sp.
CGCCGTTGCGGTTCTTTGAAAACCTATTCTCCCCATCGGTAAAAAGAATTTACGTGCGGTGATGTTTCCTTTTTTCCCCCAAGCCATCCAAACTAAGCCAACCGGCTTCTCAGTTGTGCCACCATCAGGGCCGGCAACACCGGATATCGACACCGCGATATCCGCCGAAGATTTCTCGATTGCGCCTTCGGCCATGGCGACTACAACAGCTTCGCTAACCGCTCCATGCTCTACTAACAAGGATTCAGGCACGCCCAGTGATTGTTGCTTAATACGATTCGAATATACGACATAGCCAGCTTCAAACACCGATGACGAACCCGCTTCACTGGTGATCGCAGCGGCAATTTGGCCTCCGGTACACGACTCGGCGGTGGTCAGCACCAAATTATTATCGCGCAGCGCATCATTTAGCGCTTGGCTTAAGCGGGTGCTATCGCGGCCAATCACATAGTCGCTAAAATGCGCCTCGAATTTCTCAGCCCAGTGGCGATTTAAAGCCAAAAATTGATCGCCGACCGTGGCAAACTTAACCTCGATTACCGGCATTTGCACACGGAACCCTAACTCGACATCCTTAGGCCAGTCCGGGAACATTTGATTGACGGTATCCTGCAGGCCAGACTCGGTAATACCAAATAAGCGCAAGCGAGCTATGTAACTTTTAGCCTCAATGTTTCCATAATCACGGATCAACGGTAACAGATGATTCTCAACCATCGGCTTGAGCTCACTCGGCACACCTGGAGTACACATGATCAAACATTCGTTAACAACACAGCGAAAACCGACAGCCGAGCCATTAGGGTTGTCAATAATTTCACAAATTTCAGGTAAATCGACCTGTTTGAGATTTGACTCAGTCATCACAAAACCACGCCGAGTTGCCCACTCGTCTAACTTGGCGTAAGCATCAGCATTACGTGTTATCGGTGATTCTATCGCCTGAGATAAGGCCAGCGCTGTTAGGTCATCAACAGTTGGACCAAGGCCGCCATTGACAATTAAAACATCCGATATTAGGCTCAGTTCTTGGATAGAACTAACCAGTAATGGCATGTCGTCGCCGACTACTTTTTTAATATACGGAACTAAACTTAAATCTTTAAGCGATTGAGCAATATAAGCCGAGTTCGAATCTACCGTATCGCCGCTCATTAGTTCGTTGCCGGTAAGCAGGAGTGAAATTTTCATACTATTTCTCGATAATTAATGGGCTTGCCATTTACGACAGCAACATCTTTAGTTAACAATTAAGTTAGTGCTGGGCAAGCAGGCTTTTAGCCGCCTCACGCATGCGGGTACGCTCCCATAACAAACGGAACTTACCGCCGCCCTTTTGCTGCCACAATACCGCCGACCGAACAGCGGCCAACAACATAGTTCTCACTTGCTCAGGCACACCGTCTTGTTGTAAATACTCTTGTTCGCCTTGGACAATGATTTGTGGTTGTAAAACACTGATATAAGTTTGATAGACCTCTGAAAACGCCTTAGCTAAATCATCTTTTGAAAAACCACTTAGCCGATCGATTGATTGACCAAATTGGCTGAATTTTGGTTGGTCATCATAGAGTTGTTTCTGTAGTTGCAGAATCGACATCATGTAACGCAAAACTTCTAAATCACTCATCTCAGGAGAGTTCAAAACACCTTGATCTAACAAAATCAAGCCGCTGCGGACACCCCCTAAACCGCCGTATACAGCTGGCGTACTCATTGCATCAAGTACTAATACCGATTGCATACAGCTAGCATAAACAGCCTCATCTGCCACGCCGGTGCGAGCCAATGACTGCACCTGTTGGCAGGCTTGCAATACACCGGCAAGGGCGATGGTTCTCTCTTCAATGATGTTCATAAGGTGCTCTGTTTAAAATACTGTGTTTACTATTTAGTTTCGCCGCCAAGTACTCGGCGACTATTTAGTTTCGCCGCCAAGTACTCGGCGATAAAACGCCAACTCTTTCTGCCAAGCATCAATATTGTTCTCAGGCTGCTTAAAACCATGACCCTCGTTTGCATATTCTACATACTCGTGATCAATACCGGCGGCGCCCAGCACGGTAATAACTTCCTGTGCGACTGATGGAGGAACCACTCTATCAAGTGCCCCTTGAAAGACAATCATGGCACTACCCAGTTGACTCATTTTATTAATCGGTGAGCGTTGATAAAACTTACTTTCAGGATGACTCGAAAGATCGGGGTTAAAAACTTCATCTAGCAATCGGTCGGTATAGAATTTTTCAAATTTATGCGTTGTTTCGGCCAATGTAACAAGATTACCTATACCGTAATAACAAGCCCCAACTTTAAATATTTCAGGGTGCTCGGTTAACGCTCTGAGAACTGCGTAGCCACCGGCGCTTTTACCGCGAATGCAAACTCGCTTCGGATCAACCATTTTTTTCTCAATCAAATAGCCAATACCAGCAACTATATCGCTCGCATCCCGCTCGCCCCAGTAACCGTAGAGCGAATCTCGAAACCGTCGTCCATAGCCGGAACTGCCGCGATGATTGACGTCTAAGATAGCGAAGCCCCGAGAGGTCCAAAACTGCTTTTGCAAATCAAAATGGCCATAGGCTCTAGCGGTTGGGCCACCATGCACCATCACCAAAAGCGGCGGCAATGCATCCGCTGAGGTTATTTGTTGTTGTGTAGAATTTGTTGGCGGGTAATAAAAGCCATAAGCGCGCTCAGCGCTGTCAGCGGCAAAACTTATCTCTCGCGCTCGGCTGGTTTCGACTCCAGCTTCGGCCGCATCAATCAAAGTCTGCTGGCGCATAGTTTGCTCAACTAATTCATCGTCAAGCTGAACTAATGCATAGTCAAGCTGAACTAATTCATAGTCAAGCTGAACTAAGCTCGGGCCGGCATCAAACGGCAGTTGTTCTAATACGCAGCGACCGGAGCCGTTACTGTGTAAATGTTGTAGCGTTGCTGGCACCGCCTGTAACAGACGTCGACACTCTAAGCTATGCTGATCAATTAAGACCAATTGATCGCCAGACGGGGCGCTGGCGATGGCCAGCAAGCTGTCATGGTTGAGCTGAACTATACGGTGATCACCATAAACCCAGTGCGGATAGCCGAATTCTTGCTTACCAGAGGTAACCCGACTCAGCTGTGCCGTATCCATATCGGTGGCGAAATCATAGACATGGACATTCCAATAATTGTCACTTGCATCGGCATGTTCAAGCCCATCACCACTTGAATAGTCAGCCGAAAAAAACAAGCGATCATTGCGGCTAAACAACAATTGGCAGACGCTGGAGCCTGCACCAGGGCTACGTAACAGTGTCACTTGAGTAGGGTTTTGTAAACTAAGGGTAGCACCTTGATAGACTAAATCGGCGACCATAAGTTGGCTGTCATCCCATGGCATATTAGGATGATTCCATTGCACCCATGCGACTTTGTTTTGCGACTCGTTTACCACTAAATTACTGTAGAAATCGGCGCCCTCAATAGCCACAACCGGCGCATTATTAGGCTGTTCGCTGAGCGCGGCGATAAACATATGGTTGCTCGCATGCGATATGCCCGCGCGTTCAACTTCAACGATAGCCAGAATAGCATCGCGATTAAGCTGATGTACGTCGGTGTACATAAAGCGTTGTTGATCATTTGGCTTGACACTTATTCGCTTTGGCTCGCTTACCAAGGAATCATCAAGCTGCTGGCGATAGAGACATTGATCCGCCTGATTAGCGAACACTAGCGAACGGCCAGACAACCAGTACGGCTTGCCCCCATATTCATTAACGCGAGTCTGCAGGTTAAACGGTGTTGGAGTAATCGGCTCTAATTTAGAGCCGCTCAATAGCATCAGAACCGAGCGGTTATCATGCTTATCTTTACTGAGATATAAGGTACCCAGATCATCAATAATGGATGGGTATGCAAATGACACCGCCTCGGCAAACACCTGCTCAAGCGATAAATCTGATTGCCAATCTAGGTAGTCGATCATCAAATCACCTTAAATTAGAACGGGTAGTCTGGGGCTAACGACCGGTATTTCTTTTCTGCCGCTAATCACTCGCACTAGCGGCCCAAGTCATTTTGCTATTAACCGCAATATTGTTCTTTTGGTAAAAACCTTGGTGAACTTCTAAGGCGTATAGCACTGGACGTTTAGGGCTATACAGTGGCTTTTTTATTTGAATTACTGAATATGGTTTCATCGCGTGAATACTAGCAAGCTGACCATTTTTGTCGATAAAGGCGATATCAATTGGCGCCACAACGTTATTCATATGAAAGCTCGGCACCCTCTCGCGCGTAAACACAAAAAGTATCGGCATTGCTTCGATGGTTGACTCACAGACACGCTGAAAACCAGCAGCCCGAGTCGAGTCGTTATCAGCCAACTTTGCGGTCATCGAGAAACTGCTTCCGTCAGCACGCGTTAGTATGACCTCAATCTTAGGCATTGCTTGCAGTGCGGGGTTATCAACTTGGCAGTCAAGCTGAGCATGGCTGCAAGCACTGATCAGTAGCGTCAATAAGCCAACAGCAGTGCGCCCAGCCAGGACTTTAGAAATCACTGCGATTTCACCGAGTCGCGCAGAATGGCTTGTATTTGTTCGGCCAACTGCAACGCTCGTAGACCTTGTAAACCGGTCACCATCGGCATCGCCTGGCCTTGTGCAACTTCGACAAAATGCGCCAACTCTATCTGTAATGGCTGTTCATTATCAAACTTAATATGGTCGACTTCTAAGCCTGGAAATTCGCTACCCTCGGGGGCATCGCCTTTGGTGACAATGTCTAATTCTTGATCCATTAGATTAATGCCGTAGTAACCTTCGGGGCCAAACACGCGAAATCGACGGAAGCGCTTGTTCGACACGCGACTGGCGGTAATATTAGCCACTGCGCCACTAGGAAAGGCCAAACGGACATTAGCTAGATCAACATGGTCGGTAATCACCGACGCACCAATCGCCTGAACATCACATGGTTCTTCATCAACTAACGATAATACCAAATCCAAATCATGGATCATTAGATCGGTAATCACATCAACGTCAGTGGCCCGCTCGACGAATGTGCCCAGTCGATGAACTTCGATATACTTAGGTTCAGCCACTTTACTTGCAACCGCCCGTAATGCAGGGTTGTAGCGTTCTAAATGACCGATCAGAAAAGGTGCTTCGTTTTGCGCAGCCAGATCAACCAGCTTGCGCGCTTCGTCAACGGTTGCCGCAATCGGTTTTTCCATCAAGGTAGCAACACCTGCTTCTAAAAACGGTTGAGCCACATCAAAATGCAGTGAGGTGGGCACGACAATGCTTACCGCATCAACTTTATCGATCATGTCGAGATAGTTGGTGGTAAATTCGCAGCCGTACCTCTGAGCTAACTCCGAAACAGTATCTACATGAGTATCGGCCAACATGACCAGCTCAACATTGTCCATTTCATGGTAAATTTTTGCATGAATTTGCCCGAGGTAACCTACCCCCACCACACCTACTTTGGTTTTTCTGCTCATAACCTTAATAATGTCGTTAACAATTATTGATACGCTGATAACGTCGCTGGTAAATTACTCACCATGTCGCTAAATTTGCGTTTTAAGGATTATACGTCAATTTGTCTGATTGTGAGGTGGTCGATCACTCAATTTACATTAGCAAATTGACAGAAACAGCCTTCGTCAGACAAAACAACCCAAGTGGCCATAAGTTCACCAAGCTCTTTAGTGTAAACTTGCGATACTCTTTATACGACCTGCTGCCGAACAAACAAGGCTATCCAACGTGTCAAACATCATTCTACTTAATATTTCTGGCGAAGACCGCATTGGTCTTTCAGCTGATTTCTATTCAGTGATCGAAAAGATCGACGTTCGAATTTTAGACATCGGTCAATCGGTGATTCATAACCACGTATCACAAGGCATGTTATTACAACTGCCGGTGGAGCAAAATTCAGGCCAATTAAAGTGGCAGCTTTTACAGCAAGCTGAATCACTAGGCCTTAAAGTAAAAATTCGCGATATCGCCGACCAAGACTACCAGCAATGGGTATCACAACAAGGTGCAGATCGTTATATCCTGACCTTGCTAACTCGAGAAGTTACCGCCGAAGAAATTTCCAGAGTGACCAAGGTAACCGCTGAGCAAGGTTTAAATATTCACGATATCGCTCGCTTAAGTGGCCGTACACCGTTGAATGAAGCGGTCACCAATGATACGAAGTCTTGCATTGAATTCACCGTACAAGGTAAACCCAAAGACCCTGCGGCGATGCGAGCGAGTTTTTTAAGTATCGCCAGCGAACTAGACGTGGACATAGCAATTCAGCAAGACAACGCTTTCAGACGCAATCGTCGTCTGGTTTGTTTTGATATGGACTCGACTCTGATTCAAGCCGAGGTGATCGACGAGCTAGCCAAACATGCGGGGGTCGGCGAACAAGTCGCCAAAATCACTGAGAGCGCAATGCAAGGGGAAATCGACTTCACCGAGAGCTTTACCCAGCGCATGGCCCTGCTTGAAGGCTTAAGTGAAGATGTATTAAAAGGTGTGGCTGAAAATTTACCGATGATGGAGGGCGCTGAAAAATTGATTCGCAACCTCAAAGCATTTGGTTTCAAAACGGCCATTATCTCCGGCGGCTTCAACTATTTTGGCAACTACTTAAAAGAAAAGCTAGGCATAGATCATGTTTACGCCAACACCCTCGAAATTGAGGACGGCAAGCTTACCGGTCGAGCGATCCACCCTGTGGTCGACGCTGAACGCAAAGCTGTGTTACTTAAACAAATCGCTAAAGATGAAGGCCTAGACCCGCAACAGACTATTGCTGTCGGTGATGGCGCCAACGACTTGTTGATGCTTAGCGCAGCCGGCCTTGGCATTGCCTTTCGAGCCAAGCCTCTGGTAAGAGAGTCGGCCAAGCAGTCTTTATCAACTCATGGACTCGATAGCATTCTTTACTTGCTCGGTTTTAAGGATCAAGATATTCAAAGCTAAAGTGTTGCAATTAGTCACGCAACAGAGCCAAATCGACCATATTTGAAGTGTTCGACGGGTCTCGGCTCACCAATAGAAAGCCCAAGCTAAGAGCTGACATAATTGTCGGCATCACAAAAACAGTAGATGTTGGCTTAGCACGACATGGCGCTATTGCTCTGAGCAGCACGCTGCATGCCTTTCGGCTAGAATATGCCATTATACAAAGATCAAAGCACCGATGATGCCGATCAGATACCAACCTGATCTATCACAAACCAAGCCTTTAAGGCTGGCCTAAAACAACTTCCAAGTTATCTATCAAGCGAGCCTTGCCGAGCTGAGCCGCGGCTAAAATAACCAATTCTTGGTCACCTTTTTTAGCCGGCTTTAAGTCGCGCTGACGACACACGGTGATGTATTGCGGCGTAAAACCCTTCTTCTTCAAATCAGCTTTTGCCTGATCTTCCAATGACTTTAAAGCTTGCTTAGAGATCACCGCAGGCTTTTCTTTAAGCACCGCAGCCATCTCATGTAAACGCTGCTGCAAGCTCGGAGCGATTTGCATCTCTTTAGCCCCTAAATAACCATTGCGCGACGACAGAGCTAAGCCGTCTTCAGAACGCACAGTGTCAACGCCAACAACTTGAATAGGGTAAGCCAGATCTTCGACCATGCGGCGAATGATGGAAATTTGCTGATAATCTTTATTACCGAACACGGCAATGTCGGGTTGCACCATATTGAACAAGCGGCTGACCACCGTTGTAACACCATAAAAATGCTCTGGACGATCTTTGCCGCAATACAAATCGCCAATCTTCGGCACATAGACTACCGTTTGCTCATCTAAGTCACCCGGATACATAGTCTCTTGCGCGGGTAGAAAGAGCAAATCAGCGCCAAGTTCAGCCAGCCTCCGAGCATCTTCCTCGGGGGTTGATGGGTAATTACCAAGGTCTTCATTCTTGCCAAATTGAGTTGGGTTTACATAAATACTAACCACCACAAACTCGGAGCGGCGTTTGGCCACACGAACCAGTTCTAAATGACCTTCGTGTAGATTACCCATGGTTGGCACAAAGCCGATTGTTTTCTTATCTTTGCGCGCCGCTAGTACCGCTGCACGCAAAGACTGAATTCGTTGTACTTTATTCACTTATTTTACCTAAAGCCGTATGTTAGTCGAAAGACTAGCATCCATTATGTATAAGTTATCAAACTCAGGCGCTTGATTGAAACTCGCCCGCTTACTTGTTTATCATGCTTATGTGTCAGTTAAAACTGTGCTCCTGCGTCGGAAATTCACCACGTTTAACTTCGCCAACATAGTTCTCTACCGCGCCGAGAATTGTCTCGGCTCCTGGCATATAGTTCTTGCTGAACTTAGGGCTTTTCTTTGGGTATATACCTAACATATCTTGCAGCACTAATACTTGGCCATCACATTTTGGACCTGCGCCAATACCAATGGTTGGAATACTCAATCGCTGAGTAATATCAGCCGCCAGTGACTGTGGAATCGCCTCCAACACTACGCCGAATGCGCCGGCCTGCTCAACGCCTATGGCATCTTCTAATAACTGCTTGGACGCCGCACCTCGACCTTGAATTTTGAAACCGCCAAGTTGATGAACCGACTGCGGGGTAAGGCCAATATGCGCGCAAACGGCTATACCACGATCAACCAAAAACTTGATCGTTTCAACCTGCAACTCACCACCTTCGAGCTTTATGGTGTGGGCACCGGCTTGCATCAGCCTTACCGCATTTTCATAAGCCTGCTCTTTACTCAGTTGGTAACTTCCAAACGGTAAATCACCGACAATCATCGCGTTTGGCGCGCCACGCGCTACGCATCGAGTATGGTAAATGCTGTCCACCATTGTCACTGGCACAGGCGTTTCATGACCTTGCATTACCATGCCAAGCGAGTCGCCTACTAATATTGCGTCAATTCCTGCGCTATCGAGCAAGTTTGAAAAGCTATAGTCATAGGCGGTGAGCCATGTAATTTTGTCACCCGCGTCTTTCATTTTTTTGAGGGTGGTAACCGTTACCGACATCAGAGTTCTCCTAGAAAGTTCTGCTAAAAATTCTTGTAAGATAGTTTACCTCAAACCAGCCAAAAGCCCGAATAACTATTGATTACGAGTAAATAATGCTTACTGCGTGTCAATCAACCTAGCGATTTGTTGCCAATCGCTTAGAGGCCTGCAGGCAACGGGTTAAAGAAATGCTTACCGGCCTCTATTTGGGTAATGTGTTGCAACAGCGCTTGGTAGTCATCATCACGGTCAATAGGGTTGATATCCGCGGCGTTCACTATCAACAAAGGCGAGTCGTTATAGTGGTGGAAATAATTGCTATAAGCATCACTCAAACGTTGTAGATAGTCGGTATCAATGCTTTGCTCGTACTTTATACTGCGTTTTTTTATTCGACTCTGCAAGGTCGCCACCGGAGCTTGTAGATAGATTATCAAGTCTGGTTTGCGAGCGTCTATACACAAACTTTGATAAACCTGGCGATAGATCACAAGCTCTTCAGCATCAAGAGTCAATTCAGCAAACATCGGATCTTTGGCTAACATAAAGTCAGATACTTGACCGACCGCGGCTAAATTTCGGATTTCAACATCGGCTAATTGCTGTACGCGTTGAAACAAAAAAAATAGCTGAGTTGGTAAACAATAGCGCTTTGGTGACTTATAAAAACGTTCCAAAAAGGGGTTTTCTGCGGGTTTTTCAAGCAGTAAAGAAGCCCCCAAGCTGGCCGCAAGTTTTCTACTCAAACTAGACTTACCGACACCAATAGGGCCTTCTATGATGATGTTTTTGGGCATGTTTTTGATTTCCATCAGCTCAACGGCAGGTTCGGTATAAGTGGGTAGCGGGTTAAGTATAAATAACTTTAATTCAGCGTATTTTGGTTTCTCAAGTATTATCCAAACACCCAACCAAAGTACCAAGAAAATATTATGAACAGAATAAGTAAAGTATTACTTAGCTCTTCGCTAATGCTAATTAGCCTGCAAAGCTATGCGAAATCACCAAGTTTCACCTATGTCGGCGCTGAATATGTCGCCTCGGGCGAAATCAAGGTTACCGACGGCGCGCTATCGATTGATGTTGATACTGACGGTTTTGCTCTGAGTGCCAGTGCCGAACTCGGTATTTTTTTCATTCAGCTCAGCCAATTGGAACTTGAGAGTGATGAATTTTTAGGCGCGTCTATCGAAGATAGTATCACTACTCTAGGCCTCGGCTTAACCTTTGAGCTACCACAAACCCAATTCTATGCGCTGATTCGTGGCCGCTACGACAACCTTAAACTAAAGGGCGGTGCATTTTTTGAAGACGACGAGGCTGATGGCGGGATCGTC
>JBLHXJ010000090.1:0-10219 GCA_047629535.1 Arenicella sp.
AGCTAATTACTGGGGTGTGCATGGTATGCACGGCGTAGTTTGGGAAATGGTTCGCGATTTCAACACGGCTTTGGTCACAGGTGAATCACGAGGCGATAGCAGCTTAGATAAACAACTTTTTTGCGGTGCTGGTGCATCGTCTTCTGTTGATCCATCCGATTATGCCGCGTTTATGCGTTACGCGCTGCGCAGTAGCTATTCCGCTAGTTATACCTTGAGCTCTTTAGGCTTTAGGTGTGCTAAAGATATCTAACCACTTGCGAGTTTCAACTTATGAAAACGACTGCCTTTTTGACCTTATTCTGTTTATTGCTAATACTGCCCAGTATCGCCATGACGGCTAACGTAGATGCCAGCCAAGCACTCCCAGATACTTCGGTCTACAACATTGAATCATCCTGGCAAGACCAACATGGTGAGACCTTTAATATTACTGCGCTAAAAGGCGAAGTGCGTCTAGTCGCCTTTATTTACACCTACTGCGAGCATACTTGCCCAGTTATCATCACGCGGATTAAGTCTATTGTGAAAGCGCTTTCCAAGGACGCTCAGAAGAGTACTATCGTGACACTTATTACTCTCGACCCAGAGAGGGACACGGTAGAAAGAGTAAAGGAGTATATGATCGATAAAGATTTAAATGACCAGAACTGGCAAATCTTAGTCGGCGCAACAGACGATGTGTTAACGCTATCGGCTCTATTTGATGTGCGCTACAAGCCGATGGGGGAGAGTGATATTGCCCATTCAAATATTATTACTCTAGTCGACAAATTTGGCGTAATAAGCATGCAATTAAGAAGTCTGGGTGAGAGCACTGAAGAGATGGTTAAACTTATCGAGGAGCTAAATTCACCCTTAGTTGTAAACCAAAATGTAACTACTCCAGCTGCAGATCACTCTGATATTGAGTAATCTCTGATTCTCTACTTTTAACCACGCAGCTGCCCTTAAAGCTTAGCCAATAGTTTGCAAAAACTGTTTGATTTCGGTCACTGCTATTGCTTCATTAAGTAATGGCGCGTGACCGACGTTAGCAACTTCAACGAAGCGTAGATCTGGTTTTAATGAGCACATTTTCGTAACACATGAGGTTGCCAACAAGTCAGAAAGCTCACCTCGAATCAGCAGCATCGGTTTATCGATAGACTGCTGAAAAACAGGCCATAGGTCAAGCGCTAGGCTTTTCCCTTTACTGGCCTTTATAGGTGTCGAAATAGCTGGGTCGTAAGCCAATATTGGCTTACCCGACGGGCCAACTTTATATGTTCGCTGGGCGAACGCAAGCCAATCTTGCTCGCCGAATTCAGGAAACGCGGCACCATTGGTCTGTTTACTTTGTTGCGCAGCGTCTTGCCAGGTGGAGACCGTTGATGCCCTACCAACGTAGCTTTGAATTCTTGCCAAGCCAAGCGGATTAAGCTCTGGGCCAATATCATTGATGATTAAGCCCTTAACCAAGTCTGACTGCATGGCCGACATTATCATCGCCATAATACCCCCCATAGAGGTACCCATCAGCGTCACCGAAGAAATGTTCAGGTGCTTTAATAGTGCAAACATATCCTCGACATAAACCGCTGGCTGATAGTTGGCTGGCTCAGAATCATAGGCCGATAGACCTCGCCCTCGCTGATCGACTACGATTAAGCGATAACTGTCCGAGAGCTGCTGGCAAATGCCGTCGAAGTCGGCCGAGTTTCTAGTGAGACCGTGCATGCACAGTACCGCCGGCCTTGTATCCTTTTCGGATACAAGTGATTGGTAGTCTCGGGCATACAGTTTTAGACCATCTGGGCTGGTATACCAGACGTGTTTGTAATCAGTCATACTGCTTAGTATTGCACACTAGTCGTAGTTCTCTTTTCAACACTTTACCATTGGGATTACGCGGTAATTTGTCAATTACAATAACCTCAGCAACGCGCTGCTGACGGCCGAGCTTATTATTCGACCACTGCATAATTTCGCCAGTAGACGACTTCGCGTCAGCGGCTAATACCACCAACGCCACTGGGGTTTCGCCCCAACGCTTGCTAGGAGCAGCAATTACCGCTACCTCGCTTACCGCTGGATGCTCGAACATGACGGCTTCAATATCTTGCGGATAAATATTCTGGCTGCCCGACAAAATCATGTCTTTCTTACGGTCAACCACGAATAAATAGCCTTCATCGTCGAAGTAACCAATGTCGCCAGTACGCAGCCATTGTCGGCCAGCAGCATCGACGTAACACGACTCAATATTAGCTTGCTCTCTATTCAGGTAACCTGGCATTGTAATGCGGCCGCGCGATACGATTTCGCCGCTTTGCGTGGCGGATAAAACCTCGTCATCGCTACCAATGATTTGAATGTCGGTACCAATAAGCGGCTTGCCTACCGATGACCAACGACCCTCTGCTTGTTCTGGCTCGAGGGTGGTGATTACACCTTCGGTTAATCCATAAAGCTCAATCACGCCGCAGTTAAAGTGTTTAAACACCTTCTGTTTAAGTTCAGCGTGCAATGGCGAACCACAGCACATCATTGCCTGAACACCTGAGAGGTCATACACCATGCGCCCGCTCTCTATGCCTTCAATGATGTTTTGAAATTGAATTGGCACCAACGCCGTGTGGGTGATTTGCTCGTCGATGACTGTTTGCAAAAATGTTGCGACATCGAAACGCCGGTGGATAACGCAAGTACCACCGGCCAACAAGGTGGTTAACATCGCCACCCACGAGATGTTTGAATACAGGCCAAGCGTCAGCAGTGTTTTACTATTACAGTGATAACGAAGCGCAATGGCCAAGTCGTAAGCCCAATCTCGGCGACCGGCCTGCGTATGTACAATACCTTTTGGCAAACCAGTTGTGCCGGAACTGTAGATAACATTCAGCGGGCTTGTCTCGGTATAGTTAACCTCGGGTAAGTCAGTAGAATGACCTTTTGTAAATTCGTCTATCTCAAGCCACGCTTTATCAGCAGGCGCAGGCTCAGCCGCAGTAGCAGTAGTGATAAAATCATCGATTAGAATTGTCTGCAGTGACTCTGGTAGCCTGTTGGCTAATGCGTGAATACGCTCAGTCTGATCATCAGTCAGTACTAATATCTTGACCTTAGAATCATTCAGCATTCCTAACAAGGCGTCGTCGTTGACTGACAAGTTGATGGGTACCGATACCGCGCCTGCGGCCATAGAACCCATTATTGCTTGCATCATCGGGATGCCGTTCGACATGACGATACCAATGGTGTCTCCCACTACAATATCGTTGTCGATTAAAGCATTAGCAAACTGGTGGTTTCGTTGTATAAAGGTTTTCCAGTTTAGTCGTTGATCGCCACAAATGACGGCGTCTTGATTTGCTCTCCACCGGCCATGCAAAGCCAATATTTCGGGCAACAGCGGGTTATGTGTTTTAAAAAATGCCATACGTCGTTCACACTTTATCGCTTAGCGAGTTGAGCGCCTTTGGGCTATCAACTCACAGTCCATGTAGTGGGGCTTGCTTATTCAGGCCCCGAAAGAAGTTACCTAACCTAGATCGTTAGAAGCGGTAACCAACGGAAACGCTAAAGGTACGAGGGTCGCCATAATAGCCAATCACCGTATCTTCGCCACCCAAGCCCGGACCAGCAGCCGTAGTAGCGAAATTGTAGCCAGCCAATCGGTATTCCTTATCGCCAATATTTTTTGCCTGCACTGAGAACCACAATTTCTCATCTGGCGCGGTTAGCGTGACCCCAGCGTTAATGATTGAGTAAGAGCCTTCGTCTAATTGAGACGGCACCTCAAAGATCTGGGTTTCTGCGCGATAGGCCAAATTGCCAGTGACCGTCATTGACCAATCGTTAAACACCGTATTAGAATAATTTAACGCTAGGTTTACAGAGGTATCGGGAGTGTTAGCGAAGCCCCAAATATTAGATACATCAATCAAGTTCCCAGTAGTCGGGTCAGTGGTTAAAACACTGTCGAATTCGGCATCAAGCAGACCAACACCAAGTGAGCCGGTTAACGCTTCTGTAAACACATAGTCAAGCTCAAGCTCGACTCCTTGAATCGAGGAGTCAGCCGCGTTCAGAACCGTAGACGCAAAATCGGCACCATTATCAATAGTCCGCTGTATGGTTACTTGCTGATCTGAATAGTCACTGCTGAACACCGCGACGTTAGCACGCAGCCTGCTGTCTAATAGGGTGGCCTTGTATCCTAGCTCAATGCTAGCCACTGTCTCAGGATCGTAAGGGTTAAAACCGGACGCGATTTGATCTGTACGTGCTCGCATGTCGAAACCTCCCGATTTAAAGCCTTCGCTGAAACTGGCGTAGATCAAGTTGTCGCCTTGAGTTTTATATTCAACGCCAATTTTCGGGGAAAATTCGGACCAATCTTCTTGACCCACTTCGTCGGTACGCACAATACCAGGCGCTATCGGCGGCGTATCAAAGTCCACTGTTTGAAATAAGAACAGTGTGTTACGCGCAAATGCTTCTTTTTCGTCCTTAGTAAAGCGACCACCAAGAGTCATTGACCAACGATCGTTGAAAGCCCACCCTGCTTGCCCATAGACGGCGGTGCTATCGGTTTCAACACAGCCTTCAGTGGTTGCTGATAATGGCACTGCGCCGCCTGCAAATTCTTCCAGAATGGCATGGAAAGTACCGCACGCTTCACCGGTGTAGTAATAGATACCACCGACAAAATCAAAGTTTTCGCCGCTATAGCTTAATTGAAATTCTTGTGTAGTTTGGTCGTCATCATATCGAGCAGGAACATCAAAGGATCTCAGTGCAGTATTGTCAAAGTCGATGTTGGTATCAGTAAAACCCTTGCGATGAGAGCTTATGGATTTCAACGTGATGGTCTCACTCAAAGCCCACTCAACGTCTAATGCATAGGCTTCGCTCTCGACGTAGTTTTCTACAGACATGCCCGCACGAGTACTAAAGACATCGTCAAGCACCGGCTCGCCAGTAAGGTCACTGGCAGTAAGTCGATGACCACCTTTTGCATTTGACTCGTCTTCTGTTGTTTCAGCACTCAACCGAATTGAGACACTATCGGAGGGGTAGTATTCAGCCGAGATCCTTGCTGCGACTAAATCTTTATTATAGTTTTCTGCGCCTTGATTGATAAACTCTCCGAAGCCATCGCGGTTTAAACTGGCAACCGCTGCACCGATATACAACTTGTCTTCAACCAAAGGAATAGCGGTTGTTAGTTTGAGGTCTTGGCGAGAAAATGAACCTGCTGTAGCGGTAATCGTTAAAGGGTCGGAATCACGCAGCTTCTTAGTCACATACTTCAGAGCTCCGCCAATTGTGTTCTTGCCGTAAAGTGTACCCTGTGGACCACGCAGTACCTCGATACGTTCTACATCTAGAATATCCAGTACTCCACCCTGAGGTCTAGCGACATAGACATCATCGACATACACCCCGACACCAGGTTCGAAGCCCCACAATGGGTCTTGTTGACCGACGCCACGAATATAGGCGGTAAGCGTGGTACTGGTTCCACGGCTCACTTGTAGAGTTGTATTCGGCAACCTCTGCTGTAAATCGGTAATGTCGTCGATCCCAAGGTCGGCTAATGTTTGACCATCGAACGCTGATACTGCGACCGGTACGTCTTGCAAACTTTCTGTTCGCTTTCGAGCGGTGACAATAATTTCTTCAATCTGAAGCGCCTTATTATCACTTTCTTGTGCTACAACGTTGACTGACGGTAAAGCGCACATTGCGCCGATAACAACGGATATCAAGCGTTTGGTTGGTGAAATATTCATAATTCTTGCTCCTCAATGGTCTAGATATTTACTATCTTTTTTATTTGCTAATTGCGATCTATTACCGCCACAATCAATATTCAACACCTGTTGAAATATTAATATAACTCAACGTTTGTTGAATTGTCAATCGCGGATGAATAAGTTTCCGCTAATGTATAAAGCGCTTGTGTCTTAATCTTGTTTAGCGCTTATTTTTTGAATAACAATCACCGATCCGAGCAACCCTGTGGATAACAAAATGCCTGTCATAGCAGACACAGCAGGGTTGGCTACCCCACCGAACAGATTTAGTACCAAATGCACAATTAAACCCGTTAACGCGGCAATAAAAACCCACCTTGACCCCACTTCGCCCGAATAGAGAACACCAAATAGAATTGGCGCAGCCGAGGCCGCAGCCAGCCCATAAACACCCTTCTGAGCAAATAAACCTATCAGCGGTGGTGGGTTCCAAGCCAAGCACAATGACACCAAGCCAACCATCACCAGCAAAATTCGCGACCACATTAGAGAGTTCTTAAGTTCACCAAATATTGGCGTGACGATATCGATGATTACCATCGCCGAGAGCGACACCAGAATTCCATCTAGGGTGCTCATTCCAGCCGCTAATAGGGTCAAAAACACGAACACCAATATGTATTGATCGGTCACTGTGTCGGAAAATTGAAATAATAAGTATTCGCGAACCACGGCATCTTGAGAGTCTATCTCTAGCCCCGCGAAGCGCGCATAGAAGCCTATGGCGAGCATAAAGCTAAAGCAAAAGCCGACGATCACAGTCGTGGCTATAAACTTCTTAATGTCTTTTTCGCTTCTAAGGTACAGCACCTTAGTAAGAATATGTGGCTGCAGCATCAATGCAAAGGTAACAATAAAGCCGCTGGCAAATACCGAGGCAAAATCATAGTACAGCCGACTGTCTGGATTAAAAATCGAGGCGTAATTTTCACCGACCGAGTTTAGTGAAGCAATTATTTCTGGGTCAAAGTAGTCAAAGCCATTAACGAATAAGAACAAGGCGATCAGAACCATCATTCCGCCCTGCAAAGTATTTGTATAGGCATGAGCGTAGGTGCCTCCCATCAGCACATAAGCAAACACGAACAACAGAATTACTAGCAAGGCAGGCTTCTGCTCGATCGGAAACAAACCGGTCATTAACAGACTACAGCCCACCAGTATCAGCACCACAAATGTTATTGAAAGCAGATTGATTAGGGCGAAGAAGAATCGCAGTTGTCGATTCTGGTATCGATGGTAGATCCATTCAGGAATGGTCAACGCCTTAGTCTTTTCTCCCAGTTTTAAGAACCCTCTGGTTAGGCACACAAACGCCGCAAGAATACCCAATGAAGCCGAAACACCATAGTGAAGAAAGGCCGACAAGCCATCGACGTAAACAAAGCCGGGGTTAATTACGAAGGTCGCTGTAGACGCAATTGACGCTGCCAAGGTAAAGCCAATGACGTAGGGGCTCATGTCTTTATTGCCGATTGCGAAGCCCCGTATATCTTTCGTGCGTCGCATTCCTAGCCATGACAACCACAGCACTAACAGGGCGTAAGCGATGGTTAGCCCATATTTAAATACTTCTGGCGTCATGATTAATTCTCCGTCTTTAGTTTTTATTTTAGTTTCTATTTTTTGTTTTAGGATTCTATTCAACAAACGTTGAATTTGCAAACCTTGTTGGGCATCATGGTTCGCGCTTGATCAACTAATAAGAGAAAAACAGATATGAACCTCAAAAATAAAATGGTGGCTATCACCGGTGGCGCTCGCGGCCTTGCCTTGGTATGGCCCAGGCATTAGAGTTTAAGGGAGCGATACCCGTGATCTCGATCAAAGCCAAGTTGATTTCGCCCTTGAGCAACTTTGCAACGCGGTTGGCTATTGTGCCGGTATTTGCGACCAAGAGCAGGTTAGCGCGGTGTTCCACAAAATTTAGAAAGAGCTTGGTGGCCTACACGCGATTATCAATACTGCGGGTATAACGAATGACGGGTTGATGCTGAAGAAGAAGGATGGAGATTTGCGAAAAATGCCGCTGCCTGAGTTCCAATCGGTGATTGAGGTTAACCAAGTAGGCACTTTTCTTTGTGCACAAGCCGCCGCCGCGATCATGATTAGAAATCAATACAACGGAGTAATCATTAATATCTCGAGCATAAGCAGAGCGGGAAATTTCGGTCAGAGCAATTACAGTGCGAGCAAAGCCGCTGTTGTAGCAATGACAACCACCTGGAGCAAAGAGTTGGCTAGTTTCGGCATTCGCAGTGCGGCCATAGCTCCCGGCTTTATCGCCACAGAAATGACCAATAAAGTTCCTGCTTCGGTACTCGCAGGCATTACCCAAAAAATCCCGGCCGGTCGTTTAGGTCAGCCCGAAGAAATTGCCAAAGGTGCTCTCTTTATACTCGAAAAGGAGTACTTTAACCGGCGTGTTCTAGAAATAGACGGCGGTCTACGCCTTTAACCATGGCATCTATGCATCAGGAAATTGACGCTCAGGTCGAACCTTCACTATACTAGAGCTTATTCAATCATGACCCTAGCCAGTCGATCTAATGGTGTGTCTTTAAGTGCCCGATAAACAATCAAAAAGTGAAAAAATACTGGATGCCGCTGAGGCTCTGTTTGCGGTACACGGCTATGACGGTGTCACCATGCGAAAGATCGCCAGCATGGCAGGTGTCGACGTAGCACTGGCAAATTACCACTTTGGACGAAAGTTAGATGTTTTTCAGAGAGTCTTTGAAAGGCGTTCTGAGAGCTTAAACCAATCACGCCTCGAAGCACTACGAGCCTGCCAAGCCTCTGCCGCTGAAAATGGACCCTCAGTTGAGCAAATTATTGAGGCTTTTTTACGTCCGCTTGAAACAGCTCAAGAAGATTCTAACGACGGCTGGAAGAATTATTTAGCATTAGTTGCATTCGTTAATAACTCTCCTGTTTGGGGTAAAAAAATGATGTCGTCATTGTTTGATGACCTTGTGCAGGAGTACATTGTCGCACTCAAGAAAGCGCTACCCAATGCCACAGACGAGCAACTCTACTGGTGTTACCATAACCTTTCTGGTGCTTTGACTCTAACCTTTGCGCAAACTGGCCGCATCGATAAGCTGTCTAAAGGAAAATGCCGCTCGGACGACTTTACCGCCGCTTACGGAAACATGATCCCGTTTATGTCAGCAGGCTTTAAGCAAGTTTGCGGCTAATCGATACTTGATATTTTGGTATTAGGCTAGTGCCAGCGTGTAATACAGCCGTTTTAGATTATGAAGATTGACTGTTAAAAGCCTGTGTTGCTCCGCTAGCAGAGACACAAAGCTGCGTTGATCTTCGAGTATTTTCAAATTCGAATTATTTTGGCTAGCCATCGATAACACCTGCTGACGCTCTGTTTGTGTTAATTTGTCTAACTAAATCGTATCTCAGGATTCGAGCGCGCAAAAACAATACCTGCAAACGTCGACCTGAAACAAAAATATAGAGGTGTCCAACATGAACTTGAAAAACCTAAGCAAGCTAATCTTATTTATCGGCGTTACTTTATCGCTAAACGCTCAGGCGGCAAACGTAGCGATGATTGCCGACATTGAAGGTCAGGGAGCGGTCACGGTAACTGACTCGAATGAGCCCGCCGGCATATTACTTGAATTAGCATCAGGTAGCGCCTTAAGCCTCGCCGATGATTCAAAGTTAACATTGTTTTTTTTCGCTTCGTCTGAAGAGTATACCTATGACGGCCCAGGTGAGATTCTGATTGAAGAACAACAGCCCAAGCTAATCTCTGGTACGCAAGCAAATACTCGAAACCTCAATATGGTAAAACTAGCCGGTATTGCGGCCGAGGACGAAGGCGGTATTGGTTTGGGTGTTTTAAAATTAAGAAATTTTGAAAAGCCAAAGCTCCAATTGCTCTCTCCGGTTGATACCAAGGTATTAGCACAACAGCCAAAATTCAGTTGGTCTTCAATCGAGGGAGCGACTACGTATCAGTTTATTCTTTCCAATGAATTGGGCAAGAAAATCGTCGATATGCCAGTAACCGATAGCTCGCTTGTTTTACCCAAGGGTACAAAATTAGCCTCAGGCACGGAATACACATGGGAAATAATCTCGCAAACCTCAGAACAATCAGAATACCGAGCGCATGCTTACTTTAGTACTGCCGAGCAACATGTGAGCCTTCAAGTAGAAACCTCGCGCCCCGATTCAGCAGCCACTTTTTCAGAAAAACTTGTCTACGCTCGCCTGCTAGAAAAGCTTGGCTTAAAACAAGCTGCCAAAACAATTTGGCAAGAGCTAGCGGTACTTAAACCGAATAGCGAATTGCTTCAAACCCGAATCAATACTGGCGACTCGAAATAGTAAGCAGTGTCATAGCGCCAATCATTTACCTTTAAGGGCGCTAAAGTAGAACTCTCCGC
>JBLHXJ010000091.1:0-10217 GCA_047629535.1 Arenicella sp.
GCTCGATTTGAGTCAATACTTGCTTGACCTCGCTGTCGCTTAAATCAAAATATTGAGTTAACCACGAATTCGCTACATCTAAGCTGCCTAAATAAATATACGCTCGATTCTGCACTAGCCCTAACTCCGCTTTGGCTAGCTGTAACTGAATATTTTGATTCAAGAAATAACGTTGCTCAGGAACTAGCAATGGTTTAGGCGCTTGATCAATTCGTTGCACAGAGTTGTAGTTAACTATGTCGGCCCACATCTCTTTAAGCTCGGCCTTAAAACCTTGTGCGCTGTCCTCGACTTCAACCACGACACTACCCAGTACAGGGACATCATTTTCTAATTTCAGCGAGGGAATTCTATCCGCCAGACTGTTTAGCGTAGCGGTGACACTCTCGATATCCACTTGTTCGATACTTTCAAGTAGCGCTATCTCCTCGTTAATCTTACTGCGCACTAGTGAATATCGAGGGTCTGCCATTTCTTTCAATTGAATATCGGCAAGCTGCAGGGCTTTTACCGCCGAGCGAGAATCACTTGAGAACAAAGCGCTGTTATTAGCCAATTTCAATAACTGAGACACTTCCGCTACAACAAAGTCATTGACGCCACGGCTGAGATCACTGTTAATCTTGGTTATCGAGCCAAGCATCTCGGTCTGACTTTGCTTTAGGTCGCGAAACCGCAAGTCAACGGCATTGCTTGATTGCAATAATTTAGTGGTTAGTTGCTCCTTCGAGACAACATTATTTTGCGCGCTCTGAAGAGCAGAAATTGTATCGCCCAAGCGACTTACATTACCGCCAATTTCGGCTATTTTAACCGCGGCTTTAGCATCATTGTCGCGCCCCAGAATCTCTGTTTTATACAAACTAAAACCGGTCACTCCCAGTGCCATCAGCGAAAACAGAATGGCGACGACACTTAAACCCTTGCCAGCGCTTTTAACAGCAATAGATGCCGGGGCATCAGCGGCACTAGGCTCTGATTTAGCCGCCACCGAGTTAAGGGTCACTGCTTCAGGTTGATTTGGTTTTTCAGTTTCGGTCATGTTAGATAACTCATGTTGATATACGCGACTTCAAGCAGCCCAGCTAAAGTACGCTTGTCAATTATTTAATCGGCTGACAGTCCAGCAGAACAAGCTTTTTTACTACCGTGGCATATCGTTAGATCTCGCGGCATCGCAGTAAACGCCATTTTGCATCAGCCATGATGGCGACTCAAAGCCGAGCTTAAGATTAACATAGCAGGCAACGTGATGAATCGAGACTTATGCAAAAATTTGTCGAACCGGCTCGCCGTCGAGAACGTCAACAATAAAGGCAATAACGCTAGCTAGCCAGAAAACGCTATCATCATGTGCTTGTTCGAAGGCGATTCGGCAACACGAATTTCACCTAACCAGCCAAGCGCTTTTGCGGTCTCGGCAATGCGTTGACTACCAGCAACTAGTGTCGATTGAGATACATGTCCACTTTTATCACCGGCCATGGTGATTAAATTGCGCAATGATTGAGAGCTATGCACGAAGACGCCAACAAGCTGATCGTTTTGCTCAAGCGCCTCGAGCAGCTGCGAAGAGCTTTGCTCTGGAATAGTTTGTTGATAACAATTTGCTTCGTCGACACTGGCTCCGCGCTTACGCATTTCTTCTGAAGCCCATGACAAACCATGTTCACCTCTAATCACAAGAACCTTGCGGCCGTCCATCTTCTTAAGTTGGTCAACTTTCAACAATGCCTCGGCACCACTGCCTTCACTCGGAAACAGCGCGTCAATGCCATAACGGAATAGCTGCTTAGCCGTTTCACCACCAACGGCCATAACACTCACGCCATCGGGTATGCCGCCTTGCTGCTCAATCATTGACATGCCAACTTCAACTGCATTACGAGAAACGAATAGAACATCGGTATAGTTACCTAAATTGCTAAAAATCTCGAGTAATTCAGGCCTATGATCCGCTTCAATACTAAGTGTCGGTATATGAGTTGGCTGAAAATCCAGACGCTGCAATATTGCCGCTGTATTTCCAAGGTAGCGCTGCTGCCGGGTCAATAATACTAAAGGTTTAGCTAATTTTTTAAGGTTCATTGGCTGCTTATAGACACTTGCCAAAATGTCGCCGGCGCCTTGCCGCAACAGGTCGTCGGCTATTTGCTCACCCAAAATTTTAGCCTCTTCACCAGTGACCTTAGTACTGACTACTTCGGAGCGCAATACATTGCTCCCATTGGGGTCTCCGACCATGCCACGCATGCGAATTTTGCCGTTCTTTATTTGTGCGTATCCGGCGATAGGAACCTGACAACCACCTTCTAAACCCGCATTCATTGCTCGCTCGGCGGCTAAAAAGAGGGAGCTTTCCTTATTGTGTAATGCTGACAATAGTGATTTGGTGGTATCGTCATCGCTACGGCACTCAATACCAACAATGCCCTGCCCAACCGCTGGTAAGCATAGTTCTGGGGTGATGTATTGCTTAATACGCTCACGTAAATCAAGTCGAATCAAGCCGGCAGCGGCGAGAATAATTGCATCATAGTCGCCGTTATCTAGTTTGCTTAAACGAGTATTAACATTACCACGCAACTCAATAAATTCGAGCTGAGGGAAGGCATTCTTCAATTGCGCAACTCGGCGCAAACTAGAGGTGCCAACTTTCGCCCCCGCTGGTAAGGCGTACAAATTTTGATAGCTATTTGAAACAAAGGCATCACGTGCATCTTCACGCTCGCACACCACTGAAATCTCTAGCCCTCGAGGTAAATCTACCGGCACATCCTTCATTGAATGCACCGCTATATCGGTTTCATTATTCAGTAAAGAAACCTCTAACTCTTTTAAGAATAAGCCTTTACCACCTGCTGCGATCAGACTGCGATCGAGCAGTTGATCGCCTCTTGTGGTCATCGAAACAATTTCCACGAGCAAGTCGTTATGCGCGCTTTCCAGCTCTGCTTTTACGTAATTCGCTTGCCATAGGGCGAGTGGACTATTGCGAGTGGCGATGCGAATAGATTTCATTGAATACAAACATGGTGTTTAGGTGGGCATTTAACTGTAACATAAGCTTCTATTTTTCGGATAGTTTTTCTATAAATCATCTGCTTATGCTCGCCATTCGCTCGCACAAATGACTAGCCTCACGCTATAATTGTCGACCACCTTGATGCCCTTCTAAGTTAAGAAAATACGGTTACAAAAAATGCCAAGCAGTAAAAATTCTGTCGCTTCAAAACCTACCAGTTCAAGAGCCCCTAGCGCCAAGCCATGGGGAGGTCGCTTTAGCGAGCCGACTAATGAGCTAGTGGAAGCATTTACCGAGTCAATTAGCTTTGATGCCCGACTCTATCAGCAAGACATTCAAGGCTCGATTGCGCACAGCAAAATGCTAGCCAAAATAGGCGTAATCTCGGATCAGGAGGCGAGCAGCATTGAAACGGGGCTACTTGATATTCGCGCTCAAATAGAAGCTGGCGAATTTGAATGGTCGACTCAATTAGAAGATGTGCATATGAACATCGAAGCACGCCTCACCGACGCGATTGGTGAGGCCGGTAAAAAATTGCACACGGGGCGATCGAGAAATGACCAAGTAGCCACCGACATTCGCCTATATATGCGTCAGGCAAGCGACGATATAACGGCCCTTATCAAGGCTCTACAAGGTAGCCTACTGGCGTCAGCCGGCAACCAAGTTAATACTATTTTGCCTGGCTTCACGCACTTACAAGTGGCTCAACCAATTAGCCTAGCTCACCACTTGCTAGCTTGGAATGAAATGCTCGAGCGCGACGTGGAGCGATTAGCCGATTGCCGAAAACGTATTAACGTAATGCCGCTTGGCTCCGCCGCCTTAGCCGGCACTAGCTTTCCATTGGACCGTGACATGACGTGCGAGCTATTAGAATTCGATCGCCCGAGTCGCAATTCTCTCGACTCTGTCTCAGACCGCGACTTTTTAATTGAGTTTGCAGCGGCCTCTAGCTTGATTATGGTACACCTATCGCGCATGTGCGAAGAGATTATCCTTTGGGCTTCTGAGAGCTATAAGTTCATCGATATAGGCGACGCCTTCTGCACTGGGTCGAGCATCATGCCGCAAAAGAAAAACCCTGATATCGCCGAGATCGTGCGCGGCAAAAGTGGCCGTGTTATTGGCAACCTACAAGCATTGCTCGTACTGATGAAAGCCCAGCCCTTGGCGTATAACCGAGATAACCAAGAAGACAAGGAACCTATCTTCGATACGATCGATACGGTCGCTCGATCATTGCAGGTGTTTGCGGCGATGATCCCAAGCATTACCTTTAATCGTCAAACTATGTACCAGGCAGCACTAAAAGGTTATGCCACGGCGACCGACTTAGCCGAATACTTAGTCCGCCTAGAAGTGCCGTTCCGTGACGCACATGAGATCGTCGGTGGCACCGTGCAATACGCGATCAAGCAAGACAAAGCATTATCTGATCTTAGCCTTACGGAACTGCAATCGTTTGGAGCAATGATCCGACAAGACGTTTATGATGTACTAACACTTGAAGGCTCAGTTAATGCTCGCACGCACTTCGGCGGTACAGCACCATCGCGAGTTAGCGAAGCACTTGACGCGGCAAAAGAAAGACTAAACCAATAAATAGACAAGCATAGCGATACGCTTACCTAGACCAGAGGGCACTATGAAGACAACTGCGAAGACCACGGCGAAGACAACCGCGAAAACTCATCTAACAACACTACTACGCTCTAGCCTAGTGATTGTTGCACTTGCGGCGTTCACTGGTTGCGGTCAAAAGGGCCCACTAATTCTAGAACAACTGCCGATTGATCAAACCCAAGCTCCTTTGGAGAACTCTATTGATCAAATCCCAGTAGAAACCCCTGCGGCGACCGAAGAAGCGTCTAGTGCGAGCGAAGATGCGCCAGAAAAAGCGGCCACCTCGGATTAACAGAGCAATGCTTGCCTAGCAAGCAATACTCTATCGCGAAACTGCGAACTGGTGGCCCAGAATAGATTCTGCGCGACCAGCGTTTAAACCCACTATTGCGGCTAACGCAACACTCTATTTATGTCTTTTTTTAAATACCGCGACGGTCAACTATACGCTGAGCAAACCTCACTTTCGTCGATTGCCGCCGAGCATGGAACCCCCTGCTACGTTTACTCCCGTGAGGCCCTCGAAACACAGTGGAAGGCCTTAGACGATGCGTTTGCTAACCACCCTCACACAATTTGCTATGCGGTAAAAGCGAATAGCAATATCGCCGTATTAAACTTACTGGCACGACTCGGATCTGGCTTTGATATCGTCTCTGAGGGAGAACTTCGGCGCGTGCTAAAGGCCGGCGGCGACCCTAGCAAAGTGGTTTTCTCAGGCGTTGCCAAGTCAAAAGCCGAGTTGGCCTTTGCCATGAAAAATAACGTTCGAAGCATTAATATTGAGTCGGCAGCCGAGTTAGAGCGAGTACAAGAAGTGGCTGCATCATTAGGTGTAATCGCGTCGATCGCATTTCGAGTCAACCCAAATGTTGACCCTGAAACCCACCCTTATATTTCCACCGGCATGGACGAAGCGAAATTTGGTGTAACCATGGAGGCTGCCTTTGCGGCCTATCAACGCGCCGCTCAACTGCCGAATATTGAGGTTCACGGAATCGCCTGCCATATAGGCTCACAAATAACCAAGACCAGCCCTTTCAGCGACGCCCTTGAAATTGTCCTGAATATGGTTAAACGCTTGGCCGATGAAGGCATCGCTATCAAGCAACTTGACCTCGGTGGCGGCCTGGGCATTGATTATGATGGCGAAACACCACCCAGCGCCGCGGACTATGTTCAAAGCATGATAGATGGCATCAAGGCGCGCGGGGTTGATCTACCAATTGCTATTGAGCCGGGGCGTTATATTGCCGGTAACTCAGGCGTAATGCTGACCCAAGTTGAATTCTTAAAACACAACACCAGCAAGAATTTTGCAATCGTCGATGCCGGTATGAATGACCTACTTCGTCCCGCCCTGTATCAAGCGTTTCATGCCATCAAAACGGTCAAACAACACTCGTCGCAGCAGGCTCAACTTTTCGATGTCGTCGGGCCAGTATGCGAGTCCGCCTGTGTGCTCGGTTACGATAGATCTCTCGCTGTGGAGGCCGGTGATTTACTCGCGGTAATGTCAGCCGGCGCCTACAGCTTTTCAATGGCAAATAACTACAACTCGCGAAATAGGCCTGCCGAAATCATGGTAGACGGTAACAAAGCCCATGTTATTCGCAAGCGTGAGACCTTTGATCAGTTGATCGCTGGTGAGGCCTTGCTGGCCGATTAGTAAAGTGCTACGACTATTAGCGACAACGCCAACGCGAATAAGAACAGTTGCTGCAAGGTTAATTACTAATCAGCTCACTGGTATTTTTTGCAGAAATAAGTTATTGATATTTAATGAAACTTAGAATTTTAAAAACTCATCCGATTTTGAAAATACTTCTTGTGTCGGTTATGACATTAGCCGCGTGTAATGCACATGCGGGCAAGTTATATAAATGGGTCGACACCAAAGGCAATATTTCATATCAAGATCAACCGCCACCTAAAAGCGGTAAAATTCTAAGTGAGAAAGAAGTCGGCTCAAAGGTCGGCAGTGCTGAAGAAAAGAAATCTGGCTTACCGGAAATTAGAGTCTATTCAGTTAATAACTGCACACTTTGTGAGCGCTTAGTGCGTGTGCTCAAAGAGAATAAAATTTCGCATATCGAATTACCGCTTGAAGACGACCGCGAGGCACAGAGAAAAATTCTGCAAAAAGTAGACAGCATAATTGCACCAACTATTTTCATTGGCGAAGAGATTGTACAAGGCGGCTCCGAAGAAGGCTTACGCGAACAGCTACGCTTGGCAGGCTTTGAAATAATCAAGGCTCCACAAGTAAAACCAAGCAATAGACTGGCTATAGACCAATAGAACATAGACCAAACATCGGCAATTAAAGCATCTGAAAGGCGCCTTAATTTTAGCCCAATACCTTTTCCCGACTACACCCAATTCAATAACACTAATGAAAATTGCCTCTTGGAACGTTAACTCCTTGCGAGTTCGCGTAGAACACGTAAGCGACTGGCTAGAAACCAATCAACCAGACTTGTTATGCCTGCAAGAACTGAAAATGCCAGATGCCGACTTCCCGCAAGATGCTTTTACAGAAATTGGCTATCACAGCGCGTTCACCGGTCAGAAAACCTACAATGGCGTGGCAATATTAAGCAAGAAGCCGCTAACAAATATCGTTACTGACTTACCAAACTTTGAAGACCCGATGAGGCGCTATATCGCTGGCGACTGTGAGTTAGATAATGGCGAAGTGCTTAGAATCGTGAACGTCTATGTACCTAATGGACAAGCCTTAGACTCCGATAAATTTGTTTACAAAAGAGCCTGGTTCGCCAAACTTCAACAAGCGATGCGCCAGACTCTTAGTGAAAACTCGAATACGGTCTTAGTCGGCGACTTCAATATTACGCCGAGTGATTTGGATGTGCACGATCCAGTCAAATGGGCCGGCAGTATTCATTGCAGTGATATCGAAAGACTGATGCTGCAAAAATTGATGGCAACGGGCTTATACGACACCTATCGCCACTTCCATAAAGAAGGCGAGCAATTTTCTTGGTGGGACTATCGGGGCGCTGGGTACCGCGCAAATCAGGGACTAAGAATCGACTTACTATTAAGCTCATCGGCAATGCTAGACCGGGCAATCGCAAGCAGTATTGACGAATTACCGAGAAAACTTGAGCGCCCCTCTGACCACACCCCGGTAATCGCCGAGTACGCCTGCCAAGCTTAGAGTTTTGTCAGTGCCTTAGAGACCATGCAAAAGCTGTGATAGCTCAGGCTTACAACTACCGCACTTAGAGCCACAGCCTAGTGAGGCTCCTAAGTCTTCAACACTAATGATTCCTTGACTGATGCTAAATTGAATTGCTTTTTTTGAAACACCAAAGCAGCTACATAGTTGTTGATCTTGCTCGCCGTCTTCGCAGCGAAGCAAACTAGCCAGAGCCGCCTCATCATCGTTATCAAATGCGCTTGAAAGCCAACTAAAACTCGGCAATCTCTCGACTAGTTGATGACTAAAAAGCAATAACCCTATCGAGCTTTGTTGGCTAGCCAAAATCGTATTCGCGCCATTTTCAGAGTCTGAATACTGCATTATTCGAGCCTCGTCACTCAGCTGTAATTGACTCCATCGTCGCCAGTCTATCGGCCCATTGGTACCTATTAAAGTAACGTAGCCTCGCTTGGTTTTGGTTTCAACCCAATACTCGAAACCAGTTTTATCAAGCGCATGCTGCGACGCAACTCTGGCCCAATGTGCGCAGTGATAGCGCTCTAAATAGACGCGTGATGCTTTTGATTCAGGCTGACCCGAGACTGGGTCTACGTTGGAACTAAATACGGAGCAAACTACCGATTTAGTTGCAAATTGATCACTCCAATGAATCGCTGAAAACAACTCGCTAGGCTTTACTTGCTGGGTAACTTTAACCGCCGCAATGAACTCGCCATAGGCGTTCGAGAGCATTACTAGTTGATTACTCTCGAGGCCACGGGCATTTGCATCGGTAGGATTTACCTGAACCAGAGGCAGGTCATAATGCGCGGTTAACGATGGCGCATAGCCAGTGCGGGTCATTGTGTGCCATTGATCACGTAAACGGCCGGTATTGAGAATGAAACTACCGCTAGAATCAGAGCGGCTGAGATCAATCGTTTGATTGAAACAATCAGCCAGTAATGCTGGTTTCGAAATAAACTTAGCGCGCCGATTTTTAGTGTAAAACTTAGCGTCATCAAATAGTCGTTTTCGGCCATGCGGATAGGTACTATTGACGGGCCACTGAATTGGCTTTAGCTGATCATATTGATCGCCGCTGAGATCGCTTAAGCCAGATATATCGAAAGCTCTCGAATCATTATTTTCGAAGCCGGAAAGCTTACTATGCTCGATAAAAACCTGATGTGCATTTTCAAAATCGAACCACTGATTAGAGCCAAGGCGTTTACCAACCTGATTGAGTGCCCACCAGTCAGGCTTAGCCTCACCAGGGGCATCGCAGAAAGCTCGTTGGCGACTGATGCACCGCTCGGAGTTTGTCACCGTACCGTCTTTCTCACTCCAACCATGAGCAGGTAACAATATATCGGCGTACGCGGTGGTATCAGTATTGACCACATCAGACACGATTACCGTTGGGCATTTCGCTAAGGCATCTCGAACCTTATTTGAGTTCGGCAAACTGACTGCAGGGTTGGTCGCCATTATCCAAAGCACTTTTATTTGACCGCTGTCGACAGCATCAAATAAATCTACTGCCTTTAATCCAGCCGTTCTAGCGATCCTTGGCGACTTCCAAAAACGTTGAACTCGATCACAATCATCGCTGTCAAAATCCATATGTGATGCTAACTGCGTTGCCAAACCACCAACTTCTCTGCCACCCATTGCGTTTGGCTGGCCAGTAATTGAAAAAGGCCCTGCGCCTTCATAGCCAATTTTACCGGTCGCCAAGTGACAATTAATAATAGCGTTGCACTTGTCGGTGCCGGTGGCTGATTGATTAATACCTTGTGAATAAAAACTTACAACGTTTTTAGTCTCAGCAAACCATTCAAAGAATTGCAGCATGTCATCCAGGGCGACGGCAAGCTGATCGGCAATAGCCGATAATTGTAGAGACTCGACAGAGTGCATAGCGTCGTTAAAGCCGTCGGTATGGTTTTGTATATAGATTTCATCGGTGGAATAGGTGTCGATCAAATACTTGAGTAGGCCCTGAAACAAGAAACCGTCAGAACTGGGCTTAATCGCCAAATGTAGATCAGCAATATCACAACTGGCGGTTTTACGCGGGTCAATTAAAACCACTTTCAAATTGGGATTAGCTTGTTTCGCCGCCACCATACGCTGATACAAAACCGGGTGAGTCCATGCTGCGTTCGAGCCGATTAACACAATTAGCTCGGCGGCATCGATGTCTTCGTAGGAGCAGGGCACCGTATCCGAGCCGAAAGCACGCTTATAGGCCGCGACGGCAGAAGCCATGCACAAACGTGAGTTGGTATCGACATTTGCGGTGCCAATAAAGCCTTTCATTAGCTTATTAGCAACGTAGTAATCTTCGCTCAATAATTGCCCAGACAAATAGAACGCGACACTCTCACG
>JBLHXJ010000092.1:0-10151 GCA_047629535.1 Arenicella sp.
TCAACATGGCATGGTCGACATGGGCGAAGTAGGTGACGTGACGCAGATTAATGTTGATCTCCTTAACGGCTTACTCGCCTTAGACTTAGTGCCGGTGATTGCCTCACTGGGGGTA
Organism: Arenicella sp.; assembly: GCA_047629535.1. Taxonomy (GTDB): domain Bacteria; phylum Pseudomonadota; class Gammaproteobacteria; order Arenicellales; family Arenicellaceae; genus Arenicella. The sequence goes on from JBLHXJ010000092.1 coordinate 116, forward strand.
GACCAGCAAGGTCGAATTTTTAATATTAATGCCGACACAACAGTCTCGTCTATCGCTAGCGCACTGAATGCGGATGTGTTGATTTTGTCGACTATGGTAGGCGGCATTTTTAAGGATATTAAGGATAAGCATAGTCGTATTTCTGAGGTCACGCCTAGCTCGGCGGCAGAGCTAATTTCAAGTCGAATAATCACCGATGGAATGATCCCAAAAGTACAGGAGGCATTAGCCCTTCTGGAGCATGGAGTGGGCTCGATTGTGATTGCCAATGCGGCGATAAAAGGTGGTTTTTTGGCCATCGCAAAGGGCGATAATTCGATAGGAACACGACTGATTCGCGACATGTAGAGAGGCTTAATTGATTCTAAATGTCCATTTGTGTTTGCTGATTAATAAAAAATGACTGCATTATAGAAACTAATGACTATTTCGCTCGATTAATAGAATGCCATTTCTAATTAACCTCAAAGATCTCTAATTTCTGCCTAGTTTTTCACGCTTTGGGTAGTACACTCTCTCGCTAATAAATAATTAAACCAATGTTGGAGAGACACGATGGATAACAATTTTTCATCGGCGGACCTCGAATTTCAACAAGAAGTTCGAGCGTTTTTTAAAAGCGCCTATACCCCCGATTTACAAGCAAAAGTAGAAGCCGGCGGAGACCACAAAAGCATCGCTATAGAGTGGCAAAATAAATTAAATGACCAAGGCTGGTTTGCAGTCGATTGGCCGGTCGAAGTGGGCGGTACTGGTTGGACTCCGGTGCAGAAGTTTATCTTCGAGACCGAGCGCTGCGACGCTGGTGCCCCGGATGTTGTGCCATTTGGCGTAAAAATGGTTGCGCCAGTAATTTTTACCTTTGGTAACGATGAGCAAAAGAAGCGCTTTTTGCCACGCATATTGAAGAGCGAAGACTGGTGGTGTCAGGGTTACTCTGAGCCCGGCGCTGGATCTGACCTTGCTGCTTTGCAGACTAAAGCGGTCAAAGATGGCGATGACTATCTTGTTACTGGCGCTAAAATTTGGACTACTTATGCACAAAGTGCTGATTGGATCTTTTGTCTGGTTCGAACCGGTACCTTTGAGAAACGTCAGCAAGGTATCAGTTTTCTATTGATCGACATGAAGTCTGAAGGTATTCAGGTTAACCCGATCCACTCTATTGATAATCATCATTCTTTGAATGAAGTGGTGTTCGACAACGTGCGTGTACCTCAAGAAAATCTAATCGGCGTTGAAAATCAAGGTTGGACTTACGCTAAAGCTTTGCTAGCACATGAGCGCACAGGCATTGCTGGCGTCGCTGAATGTCGTCGCTGGTTGCGAGAGATTACTGAGCTTGCTCAACAGCAAACTAATTACAAGGGCGTGTTGATTGACGACCCACAATTTCAAACTCGCTTGTCTAATATTGAAATTGAATTGCTGGCACTGGAGTATCTGGAGCTTCGAGTTCTGGCGAAGTTGTCATCAGGCGATACGCCTGGCGCTGAATCGTCATTGTTGAAAATTAAAGGCACTGAAATCCAGCAATCTCTGCAAGAGCTTCGCATGCAGACTATTGGCGCTTATTCGGGTTCATTGCATTTAGATGATTATGAAAATGACCTGCACCGTCGTGGCTCAAATTCACGTCGCGCGTATATGTACGGCCGAGCAGCCACCATTTACGGTGGTTCAAACGAAGTACAGCGTAATGTTATTGCTAAAGCCGTTTTAGGCTTGTAGCCGGGGAGTGAAATAATGAATTTCGAATATAGTGAAGAGCAAAATTTGCTCAAAGAAAGTATCGTCCGTTGGGCACAAGATAACTACAGCTTTGACCAACGTCGAGTAGGCGCTGATTCTGATAATGGCTTTAGCCAAGACCACTACAATACCTTTGCGGAATTAGGCTGGTTGTCTGTCCCGTTTAGCGAAGACAACGGTGGCTACGGCGGTAGCGTAGTAGATGTCGCCGCGGTAATGGAAGAATTTGGTAAAGCCTTAGTGGTAGAGCCGGTTTTTCCGACCTTGATTTTGTTCGGCGGTTTATTGGAACGCAGTACTGACGACGCAGTCAAAGCCGATCTGATTCCACAAGTGATCGACGGTAGCCTTATGGGCGCGGTCGCAATGTACGAGCCCCAAGCTCGTTTTGACGCAAGTAATATTGCTACCACAGCAACCAAGTCTGGCGATACTTATTCTGTTAGCGGTCACAAGTCAGTTGTTCTTGGTGGTACACATGCTAAAAAACTAATTGTTGTTGCTCGCACCAGCGGTGCGCAGACCGATGAAGATGGTTTAAGCTTGTTCTTGGTCGATGCGAATGCAAGCGGCGTTGATGTACACGCTTATCCATTGATGGACGGACAGCAAGTTGCTGACATCCATTTCGATGGAGCCTCCGCGCAATTGATTAGCGAACTCGGTAACGCCAGTGTGGCGATCAACGAAGTGCTCACGATCGCTCATGTTGCCTTAGCGGCTGAGGCAGTTGGCCTAATGGAAGTGCTTAACCGTACGACTGTTGAGTACACCAAAACACGTAAGCAATTTGGCGTCACTATTAGCTCATTTCAAGCCTTGCAGCATCGTATGGTTGATACGTTTATGTCTTACGAGCAATCTAAGTCATTGTTGATTGGCACCTTGGTAGAGCTCACCGACGAACGAACGACACCACAGCGCGCCAGTAAAATGGTTAATGCTCTACGCACCTTAGTTGCTAAGAACGGCAAGCATATCGGCGACGAAGCAATTCAATTGCACGGCGGCATGGGCATAACTGACGAAATGAACGTTGGCCATTACCATAAACGCATGATGATGATTAACTTGATGTTTGGTAATGGCGATTTTTTCCAGCACCAATTTAATCAAGTGGCGTACGCGAGTTAGTATTGATGAAGACTATCGACGATATAAAAACCGTGATGGTTGCGGGCGCAGGCACATTGGGCCTGCGCATCGCGCTTCGTTGTGCGCTTGATGGCTTTGCGGTCAAGATGTTCGATATCAACGATGAGCAACTTAAGGTCGCGCAAGCGATGCAAGCCAAGCTTACTCGAAGCTTCTTGACGAGTGGCAAGATCACGCAACAGCAGGCTGACTTAGCCACGGCGAATTTGACGGTCACAAGTGACATCGACGAAGCGGTTAAAGACGTCGACTTGATTAGTGAGTCGGTGATTGAAAACGTAGAAATTAAAAGACAATTCTATACCGACCTAACGCCTCGATTAGCCAAGGGTGTGATAGTAACGACCAATACGTCGTACCTTTTGCCGTCGGCCTTGTTGGATACGGTTCAACAGCCTGAGTTGTTTTGCGCCCTCCATTTTCACGATGTATTCAACCAGGTCGTGGTTGATGTGATGCCTCACCCGAGTACCGATCAAGCGGTTATTGATCTGCTGATGGAGTTTGGCAAACGCATACATCAGATACCGGTGTTTGTCCAAAAAGAAAGCCCCGGATATATGTTTAACGCCATGCTAATGGCGATCCTCGGAGAGGCATCTAATTTATTTGCTAATGAGGTTGGGAGCTTTCAAGACATCGACAGGTCATTTATGGGTAACTTCGGCACTATGGCTGGCCCCTTCGGAATGATGGACCAAGTCGGCTTAGACACCGTTTGGCACATTGTTAGCGCTCAAGACACTGACCGTGGCAGAGTATTTGCGGATATTATTAAGTCGTATATCGATCAGGGCAAATTAGGTTATAAATCCGGTGAAGGTTTTTATACTTATCCTGGTCCCGAGTTTGCTCAGCCAGAATTTTTAAAGCCATAAACTTTAGCTGCGATTAGTCGCTAAGAATTAGTCGCTAAGAATAATCCACGCGCCCATCGTAGCCTAGTCTCGGTGGGACAGTTTTTTTCGCCACAGCGGAAATCTAATAGGAATAGGAGAAAAATATGAAAGACGCCGTTATTGTATCAACCGCCAGAACACCAATCGGTAAAGCTTACCGTGGTGGTTATAATGATTTGCACAGTGCCACACTTGGAGCTGCTGCAGTAACTGCCGCGGTTCAGCGCGCAGGTATTGATGGTGCTGAAGTAGACGATGTGATTATGGGTGCGGCCCTTCAGCAGGGTGCTCAAGGCGGTAATATCGCACGCCAGATCGCATTGCGCGCTGGTTTGCCAACATCGGTAGCCGGCATGTCGATTGATCGTCAATGTTCGTCTGGATTGATGGCTGTAGCGACTGCTGCGAAACAAATAATAGTTGATGGCATGACCACGGTTGTTGGCGGTGGTGTCGACAGTATTAGCCTAGTGCAGAACGACAAAATGAACCTGTATCGAGCGGTAGACAAAGAGTTGGTTGCTCAGCACCCGGCTATCTACATGCCGATGTTGCAAACCGCTGAAATTGTTGCCAAGCGCTACGGCGTAACTCGCGATCAAATGGATGAGTACGGTTTGCAATCGCAAACACGTACTATTGCCGGCTATGAGGCGGGCAAGTTTGCCGATGAATTAGTGTCGGTGAATTGCACTAAGATTGTTTATGACAAAGAAACTAAAGAAGCCTCGAAGCAAGACGTTACGGTTAGCCAAGATGAAGGTCTACGCGCGACTACGCTTGAAGGTTTAGGCAGTCTTAGAACGGTTATCGAAGGTGGTACGATTACCGCTGGTAATGCGTCGCAATTATCTGACGGTGCGTCAGCGCAAATTTTGATGGACGCCAAGACTGCTGAACAGAGAAATATTGAACCTCTCGGTATCTATCGAGGCATGGCGGTTGCCGGTTGTGAGCCTGATGAAATGGGTATTGGCCCAGTATTTGCGGTGCCAAAGCTACTTAAAGCCAACGGGCTAACGGTTGATGATATTGGCTTGTGGGAGTTGAATGAGGCATTTGCGGTACAAGTAATTCACTGTCGAGATAAGCTTGGCATTGATAACGACAAGCTGAATGTCAACGGTGGCGCTATTTCTGTAGGTCATCCATATGGCATGAGTGGTTCACGAATGATCGGCCACGCCTTGATTGAAGGTAAGCGTCGTGGGGTTAAGTACGTGGTTATTACCATGTGTGTTGGCGGTGGAATGGGTGCAGCAGGCCTGTTTGAAGTCGCTTAATACGTTAGCTTTAGACAGTCGCTTGAGAAAGTTGCTCGAGCATTCGGCTTAGCTTAGTCGACTCTAAGTGGTTCCCGTGAAAGCGGGAGCCATTTATTTTTTAGGGATCTATTATTCGCCATGCATTTATTCGCCATGCATCTATTGTTAGTTAGGGACTTATGATCAAACTATACGGCTCGCAGTTTTCTCTTTTCACCGGTAAAGCGCGTTCTTACCTGAAGAAAAAGGGCATTCCATTCGAAGAAGTTACTTCGACTTTAAATATCTACAAAAATTTCATTATTCCTCGAACCGGAGTGCGCTATATCCCGGTGCTTCAGACTGCCGATGATGTTGTGATTCAAGATACAACCGTAATCATTGACGCGATGGAAAAGGTTCATCCAGAACGGTCTGTCTATCCGTCTACGCCTAAGCAAAAGCTAGCCTCATTGTTGTTGGAAGTTTACGGCGACGAATGGTTAGTGATCCCGGCGATGCACTATCGTTGGAACTTTCCAGAAAAAAACGATAAATTTATCTACGCGGCCTTCGGCAGCATGGTTCTGCCAAAGGCTCCTAAACTGATTCAGAGGTTGCTTGGCAAAAAGGTAGGTTCAAAGTTCAAAGGCTTTGTTCCTCGCTTGGGCATTACTAAGGAAAACATCCCAGCTTTGGAAGCATCCTATGAGCAGCTTCTAAGTGATTTGAACACTCACTTCAAACAACATGACTATCTTTTAGGTGGACGTCCATCGATAGGCGACTTTGGTTTAATCGGTCCGATGTATGCTCACCTATATCGAGACCCCGCGCCTGGCGAACTGATGCGGCGCATTGCTCCAGAGGTTTGTAAATGGGTAGAGCGGATGATCAGCGACGAAATTCCTAACGGTGAATTTCTGGTCAATGACGAGATTCCGACAACCTTAATTCCTGTATTACAGCGTATGGCAAACGAGCAGCTGCCGGTGTTGTCAGACACCGATGCTCGTTTAACTGCATGGCGCAAAGAAAACCTCGATGCTAAAGAAGTCGCGCGCTTTATTGGTATGCATAAGTTTACCGTTGAAAAAGTAGAGGGTGAGCGCGTTGTTTTACCCTTCGTTCTTTGGATGTTTAGACGACCGGTGGATTTTTACCAGTCGCTAGACGATACCAGTGGTGTCGACGAAATGCTGTTGGCAGCCGGCTTTGGAACAGTATTGCAGTCAGGTTTACAGAACCAGCTCAGTAGAGTCGATAACATTATGGTTTTTGACCAGTAAGTACCGCGATAGCGATAAAAGGTTGAGTAACACTGCTTCGATACCTTAGCCAGTAAGGTATCACTAGCTAGGCAATGGTCATTGTCTTGATTGGCATTACACCAAACCAGCTTGCCTTAGCATCAATTAGTTCGCTTGCATATTGTGCTTGGGTTGGCTGATTCCCGCAGCCAAACGCAATGGTCGCAATTCGTGGACATTCGTTATTACCACATTATTTTTAGGCCCGTTCGGGCCGTCGATGGAAATCGTCACCGACAAAGCCAAGTAATTTCTGCTGCATACTTGGCTTTTCAGTTTGGCGGTCTATACTGACATTGTTGACAGAAATAAATCGTTATCAGAGTCCAATTATGGGCCGCTTAGGAGACACATATGAATCAATCCGAGAAAGATATCCGCATTCAACTGGCCGCATGCTATCGAATTTTCGATTATATGGGCTGGAGTGAAATGATTTTTAACCATATAACAGTCAAAGTGCCTGGCTCGGACGATCACTTTTTGATTAACCCGTATGGATTGCACTACAAGGAAGTAACCGCTTCAAATTTAGTCAAGGTTGATATTAACGGTGAAATTGTGGAAGCCAGTGATTACCCCGTTAACCCAGCTGGAATGCTTATTCACAGTGCTATCCATGGTGCTAGAGAAGATGCGCATTGTATTGGTCATATCCATTCTACTGCTGGAATGACGGTGGCTTGTCAGCAAGATGGTTTGCGCATCGATAACTTTTATTCTGTACTGTTACATAATCAGGTCGCTTACCATGACTTTCAAGGCATTACTGTTGTCGACGGCGAAAAGGAAGATCTACTGGCGAGTTTAGGTAGTAAGAATTTACTTATATTGCGTAGTCATGGGTTGCTAGCCTGTGGGGCTACGATCCCTGAGATGTTCTTCAACATGTGGGCGATGCAACGCTCTTGTGAAGTCCAAGTTTCGGTTGATCAAAGCGGCCGTCCAATTGTTCCAGTATCGACCGAAATCGCCGATAAAACTGCAGAGCTTCTGAAGCTGCAGATGGCTAGTATGGTTGGTAAAGGTGTTGGCGAGTTAGAGTTTGAAGCAATGCAGAGACTGGTCGATCGGCAAGATGATTCATATAGAGATGTATAAACAGCTGGTGGTATTGATCAACAACTTGGGTAATTAAAATGCTTAACGATCCAGTCTGGCTCGAAGTGGCTTTGAATGGCGGTGCTGGCTTAGCATTCCAGCCGAATATTCCAATAACGCCTGAGGCCATTATTGCCGAGGGCGTTGCTTGTGCCAAAGCGGGCGCAGCGATTATACATCTGCATGTGTATGACGATGACGGTAAGCCGTTTGAAAACGCCGATCGCTACAGCCAGATAATTGAAGGTATTCGAGATCAATGTGATGCCATTATTTATCCAACCTTGGGTTTAGGGGTAGAGTTGCACGAGCGACTCGAGCCTATTAAAGTGTTGGCGCAGCGAGGTCTTCTTGAGTGGGGTGTTGTCGACCCAGGAAGCGTTAATATCACTCATATTTCGCAGATAGCGGCCAAAGCCGATGGTTTTTTGTATGCCAATTCTGATGCCGATATACGAGCTTTACTAGTATTAGCGGCTAGCGATAATTGGCGACCAGCCTATGCAATATATGAGCCCGGCTTCGCTCGGTTGGGTAAGGCTATGGCCGACTCAATTGAAGGGCTGCGAAGCCCGATTTACCGAGTTATGTTTTCTGATGGTTTGCTGTTCGGCATGGAGCCATCAGCCGCAGCGGTTCAATTTTATGCTCAACATCTGGCCAATGTCGCGCCTGATGCACAGTGGATGATCTCAGGATTGGATGCCGATATCCAAGGAATTATGCCGCTGGCAATTGAACTTGGTGCGCATATACGGGTTGGCCTTGAAGATGCGCCATTTGGGTGTTCTCAAAGTAACCTAGAAATGGTCGAGCAGGCAGCCAACACTATAATCAATAGCGGCAAGTCGCTGGCAACCGCGCAAGAGGTTAGACGCTCTGGTTGAAGTCGCAAATTCAAGCTTGAGCAACGCTCTGGGTTTGGCTATAGCTTAAGTTATTAATAGACTTCCGAAAACCGCTAGTTATTCAGTTCTATTGACTTAGAATAGCACTATGAGCGCAGTCCAAGACCCAAGCCTGACCCACAGCTACTCGCAAGCCCGCAAGGCTCGCGACGCCCGTTTTGACGGAGTGTTCTTCACCGCAGTTAAATCAACCGGCATTTACTGTCGCCCGATCTGCCCTGCCAATGCCCCACTAGAGGAAAATGTTGAATATCACCAGTCCGCCATCTCCGCCGCCGAGTCAGGCTTTCGTCCATGCTTACGGTGTCGCCCGGACAGTGCGCCTAAGTCATGCGTATGGTTAGGCTCTGAAACCACATTTCAAAGGGCTTTGAGTCTGATACAGCGAGGCGCGCTGCAGGAGCACTCTATTCAAGATCTTGCCGAGCGATTGGGTGTTTCGGATCGATACCTACGCCAATTGTTTCAGAAAAACTTAGGCACATCGCCCAAAAAATACGCTATCTATCAGCAATGCTTGTTTGCAAAGCAGTTGCTGCATGACTCAAACCTAAACGTCAGCGATATAGCCTTTGCATCTGGTTTTAATAGTGTGCGTCGTTTTAACGAGGCCATCAAGCAACAGTTAAATCTAACCCCGCGCGAGATTCGCAAGGGTGAGCCGGTTGAAATCAGCGGCCTAAATTTACAGCTAAATTATCGCCCTCCATATGCATGGCAAAAAATGCTCGGCTTTTTGCACAAACGAGTAATCCCAAGCCTAGAGTGGGCGAGTGACGAGCATTACAGCCGCACTATTGAATACGCAACAACCCAGGGTTACTTTACGATTTCAGCGAATCCCGAAAAGCATCGCTTTGATCTGCACTTGCAACTCAATGAATATCAGCATTTGAACGTAATAACTCAGCGGATACGTCTGTTATTTGATGTTGATGCGCCGATAGCTGAAATTGATCATCAGTTATCGACTGAAATAGGCGACTTGGTTAACTACCTTCCGGGCCTTAGGGTGCCGGGTATATGGTCTACCTTTGAAGCCGGCGTGCGTGCAGTTTTGGGTCAACAAGTATCAGTTGCAGCAGCACAAAAGCTTGTTACTCGCTTTGTCGAAGAGCTCGGAACCGCATTAGACCTCGACCACATCGAAGCCGTCGACGAGTGTTCGACTCCCCGACTATTTCCGCAGCCGAGCGCCGTGGTTAGTCATTCACTCGACTTTTTTCGTATGCCGCAGTCGCGCAAAGATACTATTCGCCGACTGGCAGAGCACTTTCTCATGAGTGACGATCCTGACGATATTGATGCTTGGTTAGACATAAAGGGTATTGGCCCGTGGACAGTTAACTATGTAAAGCTCAGGGCGACTAAAGATCCTGATATATGGTTGGCCGGCGACGCTGGGTTGAAAAATGCAATTAAATCGCTTGGTCAGGAGCCTGACCTCGTACGAACTCGACCATGGCGTAGCTATCTAACCTTGCAAATATGGAATCAATTGTGATCAACCTTTACTATGATAATTTTCAGTCGCCTCTTGGATTAATGGAAGTTACAGCTACCGCCCAGGCGGTAAAATCAATTCATTTTGTCGACGAGGTTGAGCCGACCAACGGTAACCGGATAACCGCTTTGACCAAGCAGCAACTGCTTGCCTATTTTAATGG
>JBLHXJ010000093.1:0-10091 GCA_047629535.1 Arenicella sp.
AGGACAATCCGTGGCCTTTAAGCCGCTTTGCCATATCCAACAGAAAGTAGGCTACACGGCGCTCAGCCGACATCTTGCCAAGGATCATCATCATCTCTTGGTCGTGATCCATTTGAAGCAATATATTGCGTGCTAATTTTTTTTGCAGTGCTGGAAAGGTATCACCAACCTCGTCGAAGTTGGAAAACCTAATTTCACAAACGCAGCTAGTCTCGAGTGCTTCAACGGTATCGGCATGGCATTTTTTCTCTAATCCGTGTATCCCAACGACATCACCAGGTAGATGAAAGCCTGTGATTTGATTATCGCCAGCATTTGATTCTAGGTATGATTTTACTGAACCAGAATGCAGAATAAAAATTGAATGAATACTGTCGCCAGCCATAAATAATCGTTCACCGCGTTCCATCGGGCTTTTGTGATGCACAATATCTTTAAAGTGCTTTAAGCTTTCAGGATCTAATAATGACGATACACAAATATCTTTAGCGTGGCAAAGGTCGCAGGCATCAGTTACAGTTTTTAGTGATATTGCATGTTTATGTGTTTTCATTATCGAGTCTCGTGGTAGGAATTTATTCGTTGATCAAGTACTCAGTTAGTTGGTTTCAACAATTTGCTTACAAGCTAAGCAACGGGCGGCCGCCGGAAAAGCTTCGAGCCTTGGGATAGGAATGTTTTTTCCACAATCAATACATAGACCATATTGGCCATGCTCTATTTTCTCCAGCGCGAGGTCAATCTGCGCTAAGCTATCGATAATATGGTCTTCTAGCGCTAGCCCAACTTCTGCTTCAGCAAGCTCACTCGAGTCATCAATATCCTTAGATTTCTCTAATCTACTTCGCTCTAGGGTAAGCGCCTCTTGTAAGGATGTAATCTTAGTAGCTGTTAATTGTGATTTCATGCAAGCTCGCTGGTTAAAATATCGAGGTATTAATACTAGACACTTACTCCAATAAGAAATTGACCCAGATCAAATTTCAAATCAAATATATGACTAATTACAACATGCATGATCGTTGATGCTGGTTACTCGATAATCGCGGTATCTCCAATCAAGCTAGAAAACCATCTTGTTTCTAGCCTGGTTTGCCTCGACTAGCACTTAGGGCTCGACGTTGTCGTAAAACGCATTATGGTTCTAGCTGCTATTCACCCTTGCCTCCGACTCATTCTTAGCTAATAGTTGGTCGAACTTGCGACACCAAGCATGACAAGCTTGTGTCGCGATAGGCACACCCTAAAGGTAGACACTGGCTCCTTTAACCGCAATATCGGCATTGATATTGACACGCATTAACAATTGGTCTCGCAGTTCAACGATTGCTCTTTGCTCTCCGTGCACGAGGTAGAACTTTGGCTCGCCACCAAAGGCTTTCGCCCATTGAATGAGTTCATCCTGGCCCGCGTGTGCTGAAAAACCGCCAATCGTATGAATCTTGGCTTTAACCACCATGTCTTGGCCAAAGAGTTTTAGTCGCTTTGTGCCATCGACCAAACGGCGACCGACAGTACCTTGTGCTTGAAAACCGACAAAGATAATGTGCGTATCTTTGCTCCAAATACGTTGTTTGAAATGGTGTCTAATACGGCCACCCGTGCACATGCCGCTGCCGGCGATAATAATTGCTTTGGATTGTCGTTCATTGATTAGCATCGACTCCTCTACCGTTTCAGATATTGTTAGGCAAGGCAGGAATTGCTCCAGTCGAATGCTGCCATACGAGCGCATCAGCTCGGTATCTTTATGGTCAAGTTGTGCCATCGATTGATCGTATACGCTGGTTACTTTGCTGGCCATAGGACTGTCAAGAAAGACCTTCCAACCCTCTAGAAAGCCTTGCTGATAGAGATATCCGAGTTGGAACAATAACTCTTGAGTCCGGCCTACGGCAAATGATGGAATCAATATATTGCCGCCGTCTCTGCCTACCTCGTCGATGATGTATTTAAATTCGGCTAATGTATCGGCTTGACCGCGGTGGTTGCGATCTCCATAGGTCGACTCCATTAATACCAGATCGGCATGCTCTACTGGAGTAGGGTTTTGCATCAGCGATGTATCAGGATTGCCTAGGTCACCAGAGAAGACGATAGTCTTACTCTGTTGATCTTTACTAACGGTTAACTCTACGATCGCTGAACCAAGAATGTGACCAGCATCTTGGTAGCGCAATACAATTCCCTGCGCTATCTCATTAGAGTCCTTATAGTGATGAGCATGGCAGAGACTGAGCACCTTCTCGACATCTTCCGCATGATAAGACATTTCTAACAATTCACGACCTGATCGTTTTCTTCGAATATTATTTCGCTCAATATCATGGAAATAGAGTTTGAATGAATCTTCGAGTAAGATTCGCAATAGTTTGGCGGTGCCTGTTGTGCAGTGTATTGGGCCATTAAATCCAGCGGCGACTAATTTTGGCAAGGAACCAGAATGATCTAGGTGAGCGTGCGATAGCACTACCATATCTATTTTGCTGGGATCAAAATCGAAGGCACTACTATTCATTTTTTTTGCCGCTGAGCTGCCTTGGTGCAAGCCACAATCGAGCAATACTCGTTGCCCGTTGGCCTCGACTAAATGACAAGAGCCGGTGACCTCTAAAGCGGCGCCGTAAAAGGTAATTTTTGCAAACTTCTTGCGTCGATAATCATTATTTTGATTAGTCATTTTGTAGCCCATGATTTTATTATCTCTCGACTAATATAGAGATATCGCTGCAGCCATGTATTGATCTATCTCAACGCTATAAGCTTTTGAGCTTTTCTATTTATAAGTTGATCTGTGTCAATGAGCCTTAGGGCAGGCGAGAATAGCGTAGAGCTAACTATTTTATGGAGGCGTCCGTGACATTGCAAAAAATGATCTATCGCATTAATGCAGCCGCCACGCTGGGGCACAACAATGTTTTACTTGAAGTAATCTCTATTCAAATTGAGGCTCAATCAGAGTGCTATGAACACTGATATTCAAAACGATCTAGAACGTCAGAATGTGTTGGCTAATGCCTACGATCGGCTAGTACTCTCAAGGCCGCTTTACACATTGGCTCTATTCGCTATATTGTTACTATTACTATCTCAGTATGTCGAGAATTTTAGCTTAGACGCCTCGTCGGACTCGCTGGTTCTCGAGAATGATAATGATTTACATTATTATCAGAAGGTAGTCACTAAATATGGATCTAGTGACTATTTAGTCCTGACTTATTCACCGAAGTCCGAGCTATTCAGCGATGCGACTTTAGACGATATAGGCAAGTTGCGAGACGGCTTGCTTAGCTTGCCTGAAATAGACTCAATAGTGTCTATTCTAGATGTCCCTTTGATGCAGAGTCCGCCGCAGACCTTGGCTGAAGTGAACAGTCAAACACATTACTTACTCGATCTTAAAACCGATCGTGTTTTGGCCAAGAAAGAATTTCTGTCTAGCCCGATCTACAAAGACCTTTTAGTTAGTGATGACTTGTCGACAACGGCTTTAATCATTAGCCTGAAGGCAGATAATAAGCTCAGGCATCTTTATCGGCAGCGTAATGAACTAAAAAATTTAAGCAGGCAAGCCGATTTCACCGTCGCTCAATCTGAGCGTTTGAGCAACATAAGCGCTGCACATCAACGGCTTCAGCGTGAGTTTCAAGCACGGCAGAGTAAATTGATTAGTCAGGTCAGAGTGTTGATAACAAAACACTCAGCCGTGGCCGATCTGTTTCTAGGTGGTATCCCAATGATTGTGACTGATTCGATTGGCTATATAAAAAAGGATTTACTGGTGTTTGGCGCCTTGGCCTTGGCGGTGATTGTGCTAATCCTTGCACTCGCCTTCAACCAACTTGTTTGGGTGGTTGTGCCGCTGCTAACCTGTTTGCTTACTGGCTTTGTAATGGTGTGTTTATTAGGGTTACTCAACTGGCCGGTTAGTGTTGTGTCATCTAATTTTTTGTCTCTGTTAATGATTATAACCTTGTCGCTAAATATTCATTTGATTGTGAGATATCGAGAATTATTCGAGCTCGATCCGTCAATGTCGTCCGATGAGTTACTCAAGCGCACCATGCATTCGAAGTTCATTCCATGCTTGTATACATCGATAACCACGACAGTGGCATTTGCATCGCTACTTGTCAGCGGCATTCGCCCAGTAATCGATTTTGGTTGGATGATGTGCATCGGCATTACGCTGGCTCTATTAATAAGCTTTAGCTTCTTTCCGGCGCTGGTGAGTTTGTTGAAACCCAGTGTAAGAAATCGGGGTCCGGAAGTCACTCAAGGCATACTAGTACTTTTCTCCAAAGCACTGGATGCTAGCGCCACAAAAATATTACTGAGCTTTCTAGCGGTGGTGGTGATCGGCAGTATCGGCCTAACTCAGTTGACCGTCGAAAATAGGTTTATAGACTATTTCAAGGCTAATACTGAGATTTACCAGGGTATGCATTTGATAGACCAAAAGTTGGGTGGCACCACACCCCTGGATATTATAATTGATGCCCCGGAATTCAGTGATCTGGCGGCGACTGAGCATGGAGTGCCGCCGGAACCAGGGCACGCTTACGGCAGTAAACTTGTAACAAAGCTCCCTCAACACGGGTCAGAATTCAGATCCGAAAATCCTGTTAACGACCTAGATAGTTTTGACGACTTATTTGATGAATTCGAGGATGAGACTGCCGACGATAAAGCCAATAGTTTGACTAATGGCTATTGGTACAACGAACAGGGCATACATCGGCTGAGTAAGATTCAAACGGCTTTGGAAGCGTTTGAGGAGACCGGTAAGGTAACTTCTTTGGCCAGCACCTTCAACACTTTTGAGGGACTTAAGGATGCCAAGCGTCTCGATAATATCGACTTAGCTTTTTTGAATCAGGTAATCTCCGAAGAGAATAGAGCATTATTGATAGATCCGTATTTATCTGACGATGGCAATCAAACTCACATAAACATACGAGTTTTTGAATCGGACAAAAATCTTGATCGAAACCAACTTATTAGTGATGTCGAGCAGTTGCTACTCAACGACTTTGGTTTGAAGCCGTCGCAAGTGCACTTATCAGGCATGTTGGTACTCTACAATAATATGCTTAACTCGCTGTTCGAATCGCAAATAATGACTCTAGGAGTTGTGTTTTTAAGCATATTGATGATGTTTATGGTGCTATTTAGAAACATAAAACTAGCTATGCTGGCGATAGTACCAAACCTATTTTCAGCCGTTTTCGTACTGGGTTTAATGGGCTTATTGTCAATACCGCTCGACCTAATGACGATTACTATAGCGGCCATTAGTGTGGGCATTGCGGTCGACGACACGATTCATTACGTGCATCGTTTTCAGCAAGAATACCGACTCAGTGGTGACTATCAGCAAGCACTAAGAATCAGCGCTATGAGTATTGGTAAAGCTATGTATTACACAACCTTAGTGATCGCCATCGGCTTTTTGATCTTGGTCTTCTCGAACTTTGTTCCGACGATGTACTTTGGGCTATTGACAGGTGTGGCGATGGTGTCGGCGTTGATTGGTGATTTGGTGTTAATGCCTGTGCTAATAAGAAAGTTTAGACCGCTATCATAAAAGGGAGAACGAGAAGGGTGCAAGTATGACAATTTTTATATTTATATTTGGTTTGGCTATTTTCCTATTTGCTATGCATAGCCTTGAATCAGGCTTGCGTTTGAGTAGCGGTGAAGGCTTGAAGAAATGGATTGTACTCAAGACTAATACAGCGCTAAGCAGTGCTGGAAGTGGTGTTTTGGCGACAGCCATTCTTCAGAGCAGCTCTATGGTGTCGCTGGTGGTTTTGGCTTTTGTTAGCGCTGGCGTTATACCGTTGTTTAATGGTATCGGAGTAGTGTTGGGCGCGAACCTTGGAACCACGATGACGGGTTGGTTGGTCACTATCATTGGTTTTAAAATGGACCTTCAGGCGCTGGTCGTACCAATGTTAGGCTTTGGTGCAGCCTGTCGATTAGGCTATTTGAAAAATCCGCGTATCATTGGATTTGGCCAAGCTTTGTTTGCCTTTGGCTTATTGATTTTTGGACTCGATATCATGAAGGATAGTGTTGCGGGGCTAGCTGAAATTTATGATGTTAGTGCTTTGCAGGATATGCCTAGCTGGGTATATCTACTTAGCGGTTTGTTTTTGGCCGCGGTGATGCAGTCTAGTTCAGCGGTAATGATCATTACCTTGTCTATGTTGAGTACCGGTATGATGCAAATAGGGGACGCTGCTGCGGTTGTAATCGGCGCTGATTTGGGCACTACTAGCACCACTATACTCGGTAGCATTGGTGAGTCCGTTGTTAAAAAGCAATTGGCTTTGGCCCAGGTTTTTTTCAACATAGTGGTTGACCTGTTGGCCTTTATTTTATTGCTTCCAGCGCTGCCTAGTTTGCTCGAGACGTTCTCCATCGTCGATCCAATGTTTGCTTTGGTGGCATTTCACAGCACCTTTAATCTGATTGGATTGTTGGTGTTTTTACCACTACTTAAATCTTATACACACTTAGTCCAAAGGGTGCTGCCTGTTGCGGATGATCTGCGCTGTGACTATTTTGATGTGCCAATAGAGGTGCCCGATGTCGCGCTTGATAGTTTGCATAAGGCTTTACGTCATTTACGCAGCGATGCTCTGCATTTAAATTTGAGTGAGCTAAATATTAGGCCCGATCAAATTGCGATTACGAAAGAGCTACCAGAGCCATTACAGGGTACGTTTGAAAGCCAATACCAAGCGTTGAAAATGTTTGAAGGTGATTTGGTACGTTACGCTGGAAAACTCCAGCTGATGGAATTAAGCAAGCAACAAAGTCTCATGCTTGCAAACGTGACGGCCTCTGCTCGTGCACTGGTCTATGCTAGTAAAACGCTGAAAGATATACGTCTTGATTATGCTCTGTTGCATAATGCTCTCGATAAATTACTCGGGATAGCACTTTATGAATGCCACAATGGCTATCTAGTCGAGCTATTTAAGGAGCTCAACTTAATGTTCTTCAATCAGCATGATAGTGCCTATTTAGCTGAGAAATTGGAGCACTTAAGCGAACTTAATGGAATGCATTATCAGCAAGCTAATGATCTCGTTATAGCGCATCTAGCTGACAATGGTGATGCATTGAAGCAGGTTTCTACGTGGTTTAATTTAAATCATGAACTGCATCATTATGTGCGTTATATGTTGAGCTGTTTGAGCCAAACCAACAAATAGGTATGTCTGATTTTGATGATTCAGGCTTATCGTTTGGATTAGATACTTCTCAGATTATACGAGTTTTTGCCACGCAAACTCCTACCGCTATAAGCCTTCGATAGGTGTCGAAATTAAAAAGGAATTTTGATTGGTGACCTACGTTAGCTAGCCGTTGGTCAGATGCGCGAGTTGATTACGCAGATAATATCGAGAAGAATCACGATGTCCTAAACAACCATGTAACCTCAACGAAGTTGCAGGGTACATAAAGCACTCTGTGGTTTAGCTACTAATTAATGTGAGAACAACACGGGCACAGTCGAGTTCTCTATTAAATGTTTTGTCATCCCTCCCAATATCAGCTCCGTGAGTCTTGAGTGTCCATAGCCACCAACGACGATAAGGTCTACATCGTTGTCGTTAGCAAATTTGGAAAACGCTAATTGTTCTCCATTGCGTCCGGCATCGGCATGTATAACGCTAAGAACATGAGCGACATTTTTGCTATTCAAATAGGTTTCGATCCCAGGCGATAGATCATCGGCGGTCTGAAACATGTGTTCTTTGACAATATCCACGACCATCACGCTATCAGCAGTTTGCAAGATAGGCATTGCGTCACTAGTTGCGCGCATGGCCTCTGGGCTAGAGTTCCAGCCAAGCAGTACGCGTGAGCCGATACTCGCTTCGCCCCAGTTATGTGGGATCATGATGACCGGTCTATGTGATTCGATAATCAAGCGGTTAATGTAGGGCAGGGTGCCGATAGAGCCTGAATCCGATTTTTGCGGTTGATTGGCAAAAATAATGTCGCTACAAATCGATCGTTTTAAGTGATCATTGTATTTAGATAATGTGTTCCATGTAGTGTGACATGCATATTTTTGGGTGAGGGCGTCGAATTCCGCTTTTGTGAGATCTTCGCGAGCTTCCTGATCGGCTAAAAACTGTTTTGCCAGTGCCATTGGGTCTCCTCTTTGCCAACCCCATAAATCCGCAGCATCGAGCTTTAGGTAACTGCCGTTAAGTACTGCGCTGAAGCGCTCAGAAAATTTACTGGCGGCGACTAAAGCCTCGGGTTGCAGTTCGATGTCATTGACACAAATGAATATTTCGTCGTACATACTATCTACCTCAATTGAAAAGCGTTTTAATCAGTGTGAAAACAATACTGGAATATTGGCGTCGAAAATAAGCTGATTAGTTGCACCTTCCATAACCAGTTTGCCGTCCTTGGTGTGGCCATAGGCACCAATGACCAGTAAATCGAATTCGCCGCTATTACAGTGCTTTGCCAACACGCCAGGCACTTTAGATGGTTGGTCGGCGTCGTCAAAAATCACCTTGCCGAGGACGCTATTGCGCGATAGGTATTCTTCAATATGGTTCAGACCTTCGTATTTATCGCGTTGAATACGGCCATCGAGAATGTCGAGTACTTCTACTTTGGAGCTCTCTTGCAGTAGTGGTAGAGCGGCACTGACGGCACGCATTGCTTCTGGACTATTGTCCCACCCCAATAGAGTTTTATTACCGAAATTATCCGAGTCCCAACAATGTGGAATCATTAAAATCGGGCGTTTGGTCTCTAAAATCAAACGATAGATAAGCGAGTCTTTGGAAACCGCTTGTGCTTCAACTTCAATTTGATTAACGAAGATGATGTCGCTGCAAATCAATTGATTGACCGGGTTCAATGAGCCAGAAATGCTTCGCCAAACAATAGGAATATCAAATTTTTGGGTCAGCGATTCGAACATTTTCTTAGTTCTATCATGCTGCTCGTTTATTTCCACAATGGCCTTGTCTTTTACCTCCGGTGATACGCTTTGCAGCCCGCTAATCATGTTTGCTATATCTATTTTTAAGTAGGTGGCGGTTACGCGGCCAGCATACCGTTGGGCAAATTTACAGGCCGCCACTAATGCTAATGGATGTTGTTCAATGTCATTTACGCAAACCGATATTTCTTTAAGCATTAGAATCACCTGTAATGTATATATCTTATCAACTGAGGTTAGTTCTAATCTCGAGCTTTGCCATTGATCTGTATCAATGTGATCAAGTTTAGCGATCAGGAGAGCCTTGATATAGGTCAAGTGATCGCACTGCGAGTAGACCTAGAATATAGATAGTCAGCTTAACCTTGGTGGAAAGCCATCCACTTTCCAGCTATCGGGAGAATATCTTATGAAAATCTTACTTGGCTTTTTGCTATTGATAGTGGTCAGCTTAGCTAGCGGTTGCGAGCAACAGCAAAATGCTCACCGCGGCTTTGCTCTCCCCGCAGGTGAGGTCGAAAGCGGGAAGCTGGTTTTCCTCGACAAACACTGTATTGAATGCCACACCCTAGCGGGGGCAGATTTTGCCGATAAACGTTGGCAGTATACCGAGCAACGCGATATTAACGTGATTATTGGTGGCTCGGTTTCCAAGGTTAAGACCTACGGTGACTTAGTTACTTCTGTAATTAACCCTTCACATCGAGTCGCTAAGGGATATTCGAAAGATTATGTATTAGACCTCGATGGTGAGTCTAAAATGCGTGTCTACAATCAAGTAATGACTATAGAGGAGTTGGTTGACTTGGTAACTTTTTTGCAATCGCAATACCGGTTGGTGCCTCCGCCAGTGACAAAATATCCACACTATATTTATCCTCATGGAGTTCCATTGTCATCGTCATGATAGTGCTAGAAATTGTTGCCAGCAAATACGGATTAAAAAGTACCAAAATACCACTAATTGCGGATAATAATTTGAGGGCCTAGCATGAATAAATTAGTAACTTTATACAAAGATAGCCCTCGAGAGGGGCATCTTATTTTTTTGTTATTGGCGGGATTTTTAGTAATCTACTTCCTACCCGTTGATTCGCAAAGA
>JBLHXJ010000094.1:0-10059 GCA_047629535.1 Arenicella sp.
GTGGTAATGGCTGAACGTGTGTTTGAGTATGGGGAGCGTTTCTAAAGTTTCAACGTTTAGGCCGCCAAGTGTGTGATTTGCTTCTAGTATTGCCACTTGCGCGGGGCACCATAAGCCGCCCCATATGCCGGATGGTGGGTTTTGTTGTAATAAGAACTCGTCGTCGGTATTTTTCACCAACAGCATAAAGGTCTGCTTGGTTGGCTTGGCGGTCTTGGGTTTGCCGTGTGGCAGTTCGCTAACGCGCTGGCTTTTAAAGGCTGAGCAGTCTGGTCTTAGTGGGCATAGTTCGCAATTGGGTTTGCTGCGGCTGCAAAGCGTGGCACCAAAATCCATAATCGCTTGGGTGTAGACGTTAACGTTTCTATCGGGCGTATTCGCATCGGCTAGGTCCCATAGTTTGCTCTCGACGTCTTTTTTGCCGTACCAGCCTTCTACTTCATAAAAGCGGGCCAGCACGCGTTTTACGTTGCCGTCTAAAATCGCGTGTCGCTGCTGTGTCGAGAACGCCAGTATCGCGCCGGCGGTTGAGCGGCCAATGCCGGGTAGGGCGATCACTTGCTCAAACTTGGTGGGGAACGCACCTTTGTGTTGTTCGGCGACTAGCTTGGCCGATTTGTGTAGGTTTCTGGCGCGGGCGTAATAGCCTAAGCCGGTCCAATGGTGCATAACCTCGTCGTTTTCGGCGTTGGCTAAATCTACTATTGTCGGGAAGCTTTGCATAAAGCGTTGGTAGTACGGAATCACGGTAGCGACTTGGGTTTGTTGCAGCATTATCTCGGACACCCAAATGCGATAGGCGTCATCGGTATTTTGCCACGGCAGGTCATGGCGGCCATGTTCTTTATGCCAGCTTAATAGGGTATCGCTAATCAGTTTCATTGGTTTTATTTAGCCATTCTTTAGGTCGGCGCTGATTCTATCAGCGGTGCGCAGTGCTAGGGCCTGAATCGTCAGCGAAGGTGAGTCGCCTGCGCCTTGGGTCGGTAATACGCTGGCGTCGGTGATATAGCAGTTGTTTTGCCCGTGCAGCTTGCCATAAGCATCAACCACCGAGTGCATCGGCTCGTCGCCCATTCGGCAGGTGCCGCCAACGTGGGTAGCGGACGGTCGGTATATTGTGTCGCTGGCATAGGTTATGCCTTTGCTTGGCGCATGGCTGACCCAGTCTTTTAGCTTTTGCTTGATGACCTTTAATGTGTGCTTGTCGCGCTCGGAATATTCGCAATGAACCTTAACTTTTGCCTGACCGCGATGGTCTTTTTCAGCGCTTAGCGTGATTCGATTACTGGCTACTGGCTCTTGCTCTGCTATGCCGAACACGTGCAGGGTTCGGCCAAAGGTCTCGATAGCGCGCTGCAGGTGAGCACGGCCTATGCCGGGTGTTTTGATGGCGTTACTAACCGGCCCGGTACTGGGTTGTAGATAGCCGGTAAGGCCAAGCACAAAGCCGCTGGTTTGCGCGTCTTGTGGTTGGCAAAAATCCCATACTCGCGCATCAATGGGCGGCCCGGTGTAGGCTTTAACCTTAGAATCTAAGACAAAGCTCGCGGCGCTAGACGCGGTCTCCATAAAGTAGCGGCCTACTTGGTCGTGGTTATTGCCAAGACCGTTCGCTTGCGCTGGGTTGGCGCTGGCGAGCATTAAGCGAGGTGTCTCAATAGCGCCGCCGGCGAGTACATAGCGCTTGGCGGTTAAGCGCCGTGTGCCATTGCTATCGACACAATTAATTGATGTAATCTCACCGCCGTCATCGAGGTTTAGGTTGAGTACCCGGGTCTCAGTTAATAAGCTTAGATTATTTGTTTTTTCGGCTTTTGGAATAATCGCTTGATCGACGCTCGATTTAGCCTGAAATACGCAGCCGTAGTTACAACCGCCGCTGTGCTGGCAAGGCTTACGGCCGTCGATACTTTTACTTGGCAGTGCCAGTGTGTTGGGCAGTAAGGAAAAGCCCGCTTTAGTGGCGGCGGCAGCCATAATTAGGCTCTTAGCCGATAAGCCATGGGCCGGTGTCGGAAACGCTTCGCGTTGGGCTTTAAAGGGGTTGCCCTGCTCGCCTGCGACGCCTAATAGGGTCTCGGCTTGCGCATAATAAGGCGCGAGCTCGGCATAGCCTATTGGCCAGTTTACGCCCCAGCCAAACTGGCGTTTAGTCTGAAAGGCATGCTCGGCAAAGCGATGTGCCTCACCCTGATAATGCAGTGTGCTGCCACCCACGCCGTGCACTCGGTGATAGCGCAGCGAGCGACGTCGTACTTCTTTGTTGTTGTAAACAACCTTCGTGAGGTAGTTTCGATCAATCGTTTGTTCGCTGCGCAGCGCATGATCGAGAGGGTCTTCACGACGCTCCCAATCCGCGTAGTTCATGATGTAGTCTTTGCGCGGATCAAAGCGCGGGCCTCGTTCGATCAGGGCAACTTTAAAGCCGTGCTCACAGAGTCTTAAAGCGGCCATGCCGCCGCCGGCGCCGGCGCCGATTATAATTATGTCGAAGTCCATGTAATCGCGGTTAGTAGTGGCTGTAGTCGGCGGGCAGGGTATAGCCGACAAGCCGATGACCCTCGTGCCTGCTAAAGAACATGTCGAGCACCGTATCTCTAAGCATGCGAAGGTTACGGCGAGCGACTATTTGGCCAGACGGATTAAGCATCGTGTTTAATAGCGCTTCTCTATTGTCGATGTCGAGCTCGGCAAACGGTCGGTGATGTGATTGTAATGCCAAGCTATCAATTTCGGATATAAGCCGTGTCAGCTGTTTATCAAACGTTGGTTTCTTAGTCGCTAGTTGGCCAATAGCTTGGTCGATATTTAAATCGATGGCGCCGCTCTGATCGGTGGCGCGCCCCTGGTTGGTGCTGGTTACAGCGCTCGGCACAATTGTATCGATGACTGAACTTAAGGTGCTTAGTGATGCTCTGGTTTTGTTAGCCAGCAAGCCCCTGCGATTGTACAAGGCAACGCCAATGCCAACGCCGCCTACGACCAGTAGCGAAGAAGTCAACATGAACTGTCGTCTTGAAGTGGGTTTTCTGATGAAATTCATGGCCCTAATAAGGATTGATCGCAGACATTTTAGTCACTATCGAACTGTACCATTAACCGAGCAATTTAATTTTGACATCTTCACCTAACTAACGGTTTCGATATAGACTTTAGTCTAATTGTTATGGTTAGTGTTTGAGGGTAAGTTGTCTGCTGAATTGGACCCTGCTCTGAAGTTCAGAGCCCACCAGAGATACCATGAATAAATATCAAGATAAAGACTCTAAGGCGGTTGCGAGCTCTGCGACTAAAGTCGAAAAAAATAAGCTCAGTCAGGCGCAAAGGCGCTTGTTACTGGGCACGTCGGTAACCAGCGTTGCCGCTGCTGTTTGGCACAAACCTCTGATTAACGCGATTGTTTTACCGGCTCATGCTCAAACCTCAACCGTTACGGCCCCTGAAGTTCCTGAGGCCCCGGCGGCGACAGCAAAGGTGTTTTTTGGTTCAGGCACCGGCACCTCACTGCCTAAAAGCGTTGCCAATACAATTTTGGATTCTTTGGTGCCAGTCGCTGATGCTCAAGAAGTTAGCGCTGTTACGGTAATGGCATCGCTGGTCGAGACCGCAGTTGCGAGTGATGTGTACAGTATTTCGTTGCTGGTCGACTATGGCAGTCAGTTCACAGATGAGGGTTTTCAACAAGCGCAAATATTTTTCAGCGGAACGGTGGCGGCCGGAGCAAGCGGTGAATTATCTGTAACCGACGACCCATGTGATTTGGTTAAGGATGTGTTCGGCTCTTCTTTGTCCTCGCTTACAGTAACGCTCGACTCTATTTCTGAAACGGAGGCCGTCTTGACGGCCAACGATAAACTGGTACCGCTTGGTACAGTAAGTTTTGCTGCGGGTGACGGCAGTCTGCCTTCCGCCATGTGCACGGGTATGTTTGTGACCGCGAAATCTTATTTTGGAGAAGCTTCTGCGGCTAGCCAAACGATGACCGGTCAGATTCTCGAGGCCTTAATACCGTCGGCGCACGCGGGTGCCAGCATTGAGCAAAGTGCTGAATCTGTGATGGCATCGATTGTTCAGAACGGCCCAAATAGTGATAGTTTCAGTGTGTCCGTTTTGGTTGATATAATTCCTCAGACCTTTAGCGGCTTTGAAAAAGTTCAAGTTATGTACAGTGGCACTGTAACCTTGGGCGAGTTGGGGTCTGTCTCAGCGACTGAGGATCCGTGTGGCTTGGCTAACGAATTGGTGAAAGGTGCGCTGCGGCCACTTAGCATGACGCTCAATTCAGCCGGTCAGGACTCGGCTAATTTTACAGTTACGGATTCGAACTTTATCAGCAACCAGACGTTCAATGTTTCAATGGGTAGCGGAACCTTGCAGTCAGCCATGTGCATGGAGGTGCCATCGCCTACTGCGTTTGCAGCGTTTAATTTTGGTAATGGGGCCACTGGCATACAATCGGATGATTTGGTCGAAGGGCTAGCTAAGTCGATACTAGATGCGGTTATTCCTACCGCGGCGGCAGATTTTGATATCGGGAGAGACGTTTTCAGTGCGACAGCTGTGCTGGTATCGGGCCGCGTTTATAAGGTCTCGGTTCAATCGGAAAATCGCTCTCTTCGATGGACTGGTAACGTAACCTTAGGTGCTGGCCAAACCGCGCTAGGGGCGATCCAAATATTTGGCTGTCCTCCTGCTAATCTACTAGCCGATCCTGAGGTTAATGTAACGATTGATATCGGGAGACCGACGAGTATGTCGAACGAGCCGATTCCGCGTGTGCCGAGTATATTTTTATTCCTAACTGATTTTCGGGTAGGTCGAACATTAGTGGCAGATGGCAGCGCATTAGGTGAGCCGCGAGGTTGCCGCAAATGAGTTTGCAAGCCACAGCCTTATAGAGGTTGTGGCGTAACTGGCAAGTTCTAATTTGAAAAAGCTGGCTTAGGCCAGCTTTTTTTTCAGTCGGAGGTTGCGCTCAAGTAACGCTAGTTTACTATAGCCGCTTATGCATATTCCGCTGAACTCCGTTGTTGCTCTAGCCCGCTTTGATCTTAGTGGTGAGCATTTGCTATACGCACAACAACAATTATCAGAAGAAACTGATTGGCAACAATGGCTTAATCAGATTGAGTTGCATGGATTATCGGGTT
Organism: Arenicella sp.; assembly: GCA_047629535.1. GTDB lineage: Bacteria > Pseudomonadota > Gammaproteobacteria > Arenicellales > Arenicellaceae > Arenicella. Next base: position 5,154 of record JBLHXJ010000094.1, read on the forward strand.
TTGCTAATAAGCATATCGAGACTTACGATTTGCCAGTGCCGGATGCGCTGATCATGCCGCTTAAAGCATTAAAAGCTCGACATACCGCGGCGACTAAGGCGCGTTACCAAACGTTGTGCGAGATAGACGCTATTTTTAAACAACGAGCGCTGCCTTATGTTGCGCTCAAAGGTGCGGCATTAATGCCCACCCTGTTTGGACAAGGCTATTTGCGACCGATGCGTGACATGGACTTGCTGATGCCAAGTGAGTGTTTAGCCCAGGCGGCCGACTGTTTACGTGAAATCGGTTTTGACTTGCCCGACGCGCAGCCATCAAAATTTATGCGCGACATGCACCAACTGCCTAACGCCACCAAAACCGTTAACGGCATGATCTCGAGTGTCGAATTACATAACGACGGCATTTCGCGTGAGGTGACGGGGCATTTTTATTACCCAAAGTCGGCGGCTAGTTTGCAGACGGTCAGCTGGGGCGAATTGCAATTTCAAGCTCTTGAAGACGTGCAAATGTTGCACCAAGTCACTAAACACCTAGAAGGCCTGCATTCGGGCGCAGTGCTGAAGCTTATTAATGTCATGGATGTTATCGGTTTAGCCGAACATGTGGCGACTAGCGGGCAGTGGGCGCGTCTAGAGCAAGAGTATCCGCACGTGATTAACAGTCTGCGATGTTTACACTTACTAACGCCGTTACCAGACCTATTGCAGCAAAAAGTAGGTCAATTACCAAGCTGTATGCCCTCTGGCGTTGGGCAAATTATGGGCTCGCTTCGTTCTGCATTATTTGGTAACAAGAGCCTGATTGAAAAATTCAAGCCTTTACTGCTGCCGTCAGACTGGTGGATGCATTTGTACTACAATGTAAACCCTAACAAATCTTTGCTGTGGACCAAACTGGTGCGCCATCCTTTGCGTGTCAGCAATTGGTTGTTGCGACGAGTCTATTCTGGTTTACTCGGCGGTTAAGGCGACACTTTATATGAACTTAGAAAATATCTTTCAAAAAACGCCCGAGTGTTTGCTCGAAGACATGGACGGCGAAACGCTGTTATACAATCCTGGTAATGCCACCACCTTGCACTTAAATGGTCCGTCGACGCTTGTCTGGGACTTGTGCAATGGTGAGAATTCGGTAGCGATAATAATCGATGCTCTGCAACAGGCTTACCCAGGCCAAGCCGATCAGATTGAGGGCGATGTGACCGACGTAATCAAAGAGCTAAGTGAAAACGACGCTATCCAAAAGGTGCTTAGCTAATGGCTCGCTGGCTGATAGATATGGCGGGGGTTAAAATTACCGTGCGTGCCAAAGCGGGGCCGGCCCGAGACGTGGCTAAGTTGGCGCTCTCTTCAATGCGTTGCGAGCGTGTTAATAACACCCAGGGTATTGAGCTTAACCTCACCTTTAAGGACGACATGTGGGAGCTGGTCGACCGCTCGAATAACCTACGCCGTAAGTTAGATCAACCCGGCGACGTTATTTATCACCTTACTGACCGTATTGTCTTTCACCTTGCCGACAAGGCTAAAAATGTTCACTGTTTGCATGCGGCCTCTGTCGCTTATGGTGACAGCGCCTTAGTCGTGCCGGCCAATAGTGGCGCTGGCAAGAGCACTTTTACCACTTGGTTAATCGCCAACGGCTTTGAGTATTTAACCGATGAGCTTATTCTGGTTGATTCAGAGGGTACGCTTGAGGGCTTGGCGCGACCAATTCAAATTAAGTTTCATGGCTTAGCCGCAATTGACCATCTTTTGGTTAATCCAGAGTTGGTGCAAAAAGGTAAGTTTGCAACGGCGTTGCCGGTTGAGTGCTTAGATGGCACAACCGCCAGCGGGCCAAAAAAATTAGCCTTGCTTGTTTTCCCTAAGTATCAAAAAGGTGCTGAGTGTTCATTCGAAGAACTATCAAGTGCCGAAGCCGGAATGCGTTTAATGGCTAATCATGTCAACGCTCGTAACCTTGATGGCCATGGCTTCAGAGCAATGATGCAGCTCATTCGTAACACCCCTTGTTACTCGCTTGAATACGGCGGCTTTGATACACTGCCCCGCGATTTCTCTAGCCAGCTAGAGGCCCTGTTAACCACCTCTACGTAAACCCGATCTAAGTAAACCATGTCTGATACTAAGCCCGACACTAAACCCAATACTAGGCCCGACTTGTCTACCGAAAATAAGTTTAGCCGCCCGATTCGCAGCTTTGTAAAACGCGAAGGCAAGCTTACCGGTGGTCAGAGAAGTGCTCTCGAACAGCTATGGCCGACGCACGGAGTCGACCTCGGTGACCAGCAATTAGATTTGACAGAGCTGTATGGTCGCGACGCACCAGTGGTGTTAGAAATTGGTTTCGGCAATGGCTTGTCGTTGGCCGATATGGCCGAGACATATGCTGATATGGATTTCTTTGGTATTGAAGTTCACCGGCCAGGTGTTGGCAGTTGTTTAGTACAAGCGAGGAAGCGAGAGCTAAATAATCTTCGAGTGTCGGTTGATGATGCGGTGTTGGTATTAAATCAACAAATTGCCGATGGTTCGCTTGACCGAGTGCAGATATTTTTTCCAGATCCGTGGCATAAAAAACGTCATCATAAGCGCCGTTTGATTCAGCCGGCGTTTGTTGAGCAGTTAGTCGCCAAGTTGAAGCCCGGCGGCCAGATCCATGTGGCAACTGACTGGCAGAACTACGCAGAGCATGTGCTGGCGGTGTTAAGCGCAAATAAAAACCTTAACAACACCGCGGTTGATGCGCCTTTGCCGGCTAACTTTATATCGACCGAGGGCCTAGTGTTGACCGATAGCAGCTTATGGGCAAACGGCTCTCTCGCTATCCAGGCCTCTGGAATCTCTGAAGGCTCTGCACCGGTTGACAACCCGTTGTTGACTCAAGGTTGTGTCGAAAAACCTAGCTATCGTACCGATACCAAATATGAGAACCGCGGCATTGGCCTTGGTCATGGTGTTTGGGATTTGATTTTTACAAAGACCCGCTAGGGTTTAAGTTTAGGTTTCAAGTTCAGGCATTCACATCACCGATTCATCATCCGTAAAAGCATCGATGCGAAGCAGTTGCGCGCCGTCCGCCGTGTCGTGAGTCTCAATCATAAACTCAATCGGCCGACAGCAGACGTAACAATCTTCGACGGTTTGATGGTTGCCTTGGCTTAAATCGATAAAAGCGGTAAATGCTTCACCGCAATAAGGGCAGTTGACTTGCTGTTCATGATACATGCCTCGATAATACCCCTTTGCAGTTGAAGCTATTGTTAATAGCCAATCTAATAATCCGTATGCTTAAAGCACTATAACTAGTACTATGAAAAATCAACCAGATTGGTGGGACCCGTATTCGTGCCAGCCGTATAAAATGCAAGACGATGAAAAGCCGCGTTCTGGCTTAGGTAATGTTTGGGAATACGCCAAAGTGGCGGGCTCAAATCTTGTTGGTTTACCTGCTATCACCTATCAAACGCTGGCGCTTAAGAAGTCTCCAGCTAATATTGCAGCGAATCAATTTGTCGGCCTTAGCATTGCGCCCGATGTTGAGTATCAGTCGGCCTTAGTGGAAATGGTTGAAGAGCTTGGCGTTCGGCAGCTTTTGATCAGAATTCCGAGTTGGGATGTCGCCGCGCTAGACGATTATGTGCGTTTTCTCGAGCTGTTTCCAAAAAATGAGTTTGTGATTAATATTTTGCAAAGTCGTGACAGCGTTAACAATCTTGCTGAGTGGCAGCAGCAAGTCGCCAGCATTATTCGCGCGACTGAGCATATTACTAAAACCTTTTGGATCGGCAATGCGGTCAACCGCACTAAGTGGGGCTGTGTGCATTCGGGTCAAGCGCTCGATTTGCAGGTGGCGGTCGAAGAGCTGCGAGGCGAGTTCCCTGGATTGACACTATTGGGCTCGTCGATTATCGATTTTGAACCATTATTAAGTTGGCGCACGCTGTGGAATTTCAGAAAATTTCACCTAGAAGGGAATGCCGCCCTGCTGTATGTAAATCGACGTCACTCGCCATACGGCACACAATATCGCATCTTCGATTTAGAAAATAAGCTGCGCTTAGCCAAAGCAATGACCAAGCTCTCGAACCGCTGTGATGACAGTTTGTGGATTACAGAAACCAACTGGCCGCTGCTAGACAGCAAGCCGTACACGCCAAATTCAGGCAACCCAGCGACAACCGTTGATGAGGAGACCCAAGCTAAGTATCTTAAATGGTATTACCAAATAGCATGGCAAACCGGCTGGGTCGATAGAGTCTACTGGTGGCAGTTGATTAACCCCGGCTATGGTTTAGTCGATCATCGCGGTGGTAGTTTACGCAAGATGCCGTCGTACTATGCGTTTAAGCAGATTATTGATGGCGAGTTAGCTTTGGTGCCTGATCGGGGGTAGGTGTATTAAAAGCGAGATCCTTCGCTTCGCTCAGGATGACGAAGTGACGTGCTCACGATGGCGCGACGCCGTCATCCTGAGCGAAGCGAAGGATCTCAAAGGATCTCACCACCCAAAAAGTCCAACCGCTAAATCATCAAATTCTGGGTTCACATCTCTAATTAGCAATTCTTTCTTGCTTCGAGTCCACCCTTTCAATTCTTTCTCTCTTACTATTGCCGACACAATCGAGTCTGACTGTTGCCACCAGAGTAAATCAACGCAGTTGTACTTTTTAGTAAAGCCGTCGTACAATTTATTTTTATGTTGATACACGCGCTGCTCTAAATTGGAAGTTACTCCAATGTATAAAACGGTGCGGTTTTTATTGCTGAGTATGTAAACGTATCCTTGTTTCATTTTTAACCTTCCTTGGTTATTTTTTGTGTTTTTTAACGATGAGATCCTTCGCTTCGCTCAGGATGACAATAAATTTAGCACAGGATGACAATAAATTTAGCACAGG
>JBLHXJ010000095.1:0-10047 GCA_047629535.1 Arenicella sp.
TGCGCATTATTCGTCTTGGGCAATTCGCTTGTCACTGCCGAATCGAAGGTTGATGAACGCTCTACCGGTTCGGTTTGCATCGCGATCAACTTCGTATTCGTCATAAGATGTGTGCGTAAAAGCTAGGAGGCTTTTGCGGCGCGGGCGTAAGTAGACGCCATTTCAGAGCTGCGTGCTGCGTCACGACCATAGGCGTCAGCGCCAATTGCATCGGCGAACTCTTGATTAAGCGGTGCGCCACCAACCATCACATGAAAATCGTTACGCATTCCACGCTTGTCGAGTTCTTCAAGCACCACGCCCATGTATGGCATGGTGGTGGTCAGCAACGCTGACATGCCCATTACTACCGGTTTGTGCTCATCAATCGCGTTTAGATAGTTTTCAACCGGGTTGTTAATGCCAAGGTCAATAACTTCAAAGCCAGCGCCCTCTAGCATCATGCCAACAAGGTTTTTGCCAATATCATGGATATCGCCTTTGACCGTGCCAATCACGAATTTGCCGAGTGAAAGATCAATCGCACTATTCGCTAGAATAGGTCTTAATAAGCCCATTCCTTGTTTCATCGCGCCGGCACACTTAAGTACTTCTGGCACAAACAAAATTCCGTCGCGGAAGTCTTCGCCAACCACTTTCATGCCCCCGACTAAGGCATCGCCTAAAATGTCGTTAGCATCCCAGTTTCGTGCAAGGAGAATCTCTACGCCTTCGAATACTTCGTCATTTAAGCCGTCGTACAAGTCGTCTTGAATCTGTTCGACCAGTTCTTTGTCGTCTAAATCACTTAATTCAAAATCGTCGTCTTGGTCACTCATGAAGAGCCTCTCTGCGAATTCTTAAAATTGGTTCTAGTAGATCTCTACCTTATTTTTCAATTGTGTTAGAAACACGCATGTTTCAGTGTCCAGATTGCGACATTTATTTACCGTATAAAATCAATTTTCGCCATATCTAGCGATATGTTCTTGATCAAAAGCTCTAGGTTTTGAGAACACTTGTTGAATAATCGGTTTGAAGAATTCGAGCGACTCGGAGTTGTAGTCTGGATCAAAACAGTTTTGATCATATTGATGACAGAATTCAACCGCGCTTGAATAGTATTTATGCTCGGCAAACTGATCCCGAGCATGGCGGTTTCCGCCACTATGGTGCGCGTAGTAATACATTTGAAAAATACCATGATGCTTGACGACCCAGTAGATTTCATCATTAACAAATGGGCGCAGGACAGCTGCGGCCATTTCACTATGCGAATAGGGTGCCAATTCGTCACCAATATCGTGCAATAGCGCGGCCATAACCCATTGCTCCGACTCACCCGCTCTATGAGCGCGTGTTGCCGCTTGCAGAACATGCTCTAAACGCGAGACACGGTAACCGGAGATAGAATACTCAAGTTGCGCCAGTGCCTTGATCAAGCGTTGCGGTAACTCGGCCTTATAATGATCTTCTAATTGATCTAGATAAGCGTATTCGTCGGCTCTGCCGTCTTGCATCGAGGTGAAGTCTACGGTTTTAGGCTTGCTTGGGTTGTTCATGCTTTGAGTAACATCCTGATGCGACTAAGCACATCGTCATAATCCATATAGGATAGCTGTAAGTGACGATCACCGGTGCTGGGGTCGTAAGCATTACGCCCGTGCATCACACGCAAATTATTGGTCACCATTATGTCACCGGTATTTAGCCGAAACTGTACCTTGTTTTCAGCCGCTTCGACCAACTTCCCGAGCTTTCGATAGGCGCGATAAAATGCCTCTACTTTATCTGCCGGTAAATTCACTGGTTGTGCTAATTGATTAGAAAAACGAAATACCCGAAGCCGTCCAGCAACGTCTAAAGTTAGCAGCGGATTAGTGTTGATAACATCGCCCCGAGCACTGAACATTCTAAAACATACCGGCGTTTTAGCGAGTAGATCGTAAGCCTCAGGGTCTTGGTTTTTTAGTTGCTCAGCGACTCTCGCTCCGTCGACCGCGGTACTTTCACCACCGATACTGTCGTTGACTAAAAAGTGGAACATCTGTACGCCGGGAGGGTTGTTGTAATTCGGCATGTCGGTATGAGGTTTGAGCTCTAGCGTGGTCGATGCGACGTTGTAGGCATTATAGTCACCAGGGCTAGCGCGCACATTGTGCAATCGATCGTAAATAGTCTCTCGCACGCAGGCAATGAATTCGGCAAAACGCTCGATTTCAGCCTCTACTGTCGGCGCGTTTCGAACGATGCATAAGCCGTAGTCTCGGACCGCTTGGCAGAAGCTCAGTAACTGCTTCGAATCAGCGTAAAGCTCAGCGTATTGAAAGGTCGGGATATTCGCTTGTAGCTCGGCCCCCCAAGTTATCATTTGGCCAGCCGCGGGGTCGGCTATGAACTGGTTTTGGCTATAATTATGTTCGGCTAACCACACTAGCCGATAGACGCTTTTATGGCCTCGGTGATTCCAATCGATTTTAAGCCATTCGCCGTCAACCTCCGCCTTGTCAGCGCGGATGCTAAAAGGGATTTCAGAGCTAACCAAAATGCGCTCATTAGTGTCGGGGTGACTACACTCGGCGCACTGGCAATTATCTCTAAGCCATGGATAGTGAAATTCAGCATTCGAAGTGTTATTTAAGCCCAGCTTACCTAACTTTAAACGAGCTAAATTTAGACTGAGTGAAAAAGTGTTTAGCGTAACCATAAAAGACCACCAACCTAACATGACGATTTGTTGAGAATACTCAGCTCAGCAAGCAAGCATCTTCAAATAAGCGACTCTTTTAACTTTGAAAGCGTCACTTTTTAGGTAATATGGCCTAGTCATCGAGTAATAGCCGAAAAATAGCGCTAACTAATAAGCTATTGTCCTTCGAAATCAGACTCTGAGTCATTACTCGACATCGCTTGACCGCGGGCTATCAGGATAGGCAGAGTCAGCGCTTAAAATCAGGCTAGCGCGTTGATCAAAGTCAACGCGCTAATACCTTCTATCACGATGCTACTAATGCTCTATGGCTTTTTGAAAGTTTAACGCACCATCAGCAACGGTCACCACGACCATATCGCCACCAGCAAAGTCGCCGGACAATATGGCGTCGGCTAACGGGTTCTCAATTAAATCTTGAATGCTTCGTTTCAATGGCCTAGCGCCATAAACTGGGTCAAAGCCTGCATGACCGACCATATCTAAGGCTTCGCTACTGATATCTAAGGTGATGTCTTGGCTCAGCAAGCGTTTGCGAAGAATATCCATTTGGATGTTAGCGATTGCTCGAACCTGACCTTCAGCCAGCGCATGAAACACCACGATGTCGTCAACGCGATTAATGAACTCCGGCCGAAAGTGCTCGGTGACACTTTCCATTACCAACGCTTTCATACCTTTATAATCACCCTCATAACCGTGCACGCGTTGTGAGCCTAAGTTTGAGGTCATAATGATCACACAATTTTTAAAATCGACGGTACGACCTTGACCATCGGTTAAGCGACCATCATCAAGCACTTGCAGCAAAATATTAAACACATCTGGGTGCGCCTTTTCCACTTCGTCTAACAGGATTACCGAATAGGGTTTACGACGCACCGCTTCGGTTAAATAACCACCCTCTTCATAACCAACGTAGCCAGGAGGTGCGCCGATCAAACGTGCAACCGAATGCTTCTCCATAAACTCTGACATGTCGATGCGCACCATGGCGTCATCGGTATCAAACATGAACTCAGCTAATGCTTTGGTTAACTCAGTTTTACCAACCCCGGTTGGGCCTAAAAACATAAATGAACCAGACGGCCGATTTGGGTCGGAGAGGCCGGCACGTGAGCGTCTAATCGCACTAGCGACGGCCTTAATAGCTTCATGTTGGCCAATAACTCGCTTATGCAAGTTGTCTTCCATATTAAGTAACTTCTCACGCTCACCTTGCAGCATTTTAGACACCGGTATACCTGTCCAGGCTGCGACCACATCGGCTATTTCCTCTTCAGTAACGTTACTTCGCAACAACTGGTTCGGCGTGCCATTTCGTTCATTGCTATGCGCTTGCTGGAGCTGTGACTCTAGCTCAGGAATAACCGCATATTGCAGCTCAGACATTTTTGCTAGGTTACCAGCACGCTGCGCCATATCCATTTCTAGACGCGCCGCTTCTATCTCTTCTTTGATATGTTGAGCACCATGTACCGCCGACTTTTCGGCCATCCATATTTCATTTAATTCAGCAAATTCTTTCTCAAATTCGGCAATCTCAGCTTCTAGCTTTTCGAGTCGTACTTTAGACGCGTCGTCACTCTCTTTTCTAAGCGCTTCACGCTCGATCTTACGGCGAATCATCTGCCGTTCGAGTTTGTCCATCACTTCCGGTTTCGAATCGATCTCCATGCGAATGCGACTGGCCGCCTCGTCGATCAAATCTATCGCTTTATCGGGCAAATTACGGTCGGTGATGTAGCGATGCGATAAGGTTGCCGCTGAAATAAGCGCCGCGTCTGTAATATCGACACCGTGATGCACTTCATATTTTTCTTTTAAACCACGGAGTATGGCAATGGTGTCTTCAACACTCGGCTCATCAACCAAGATCTTTTGAAAGCGACGCTCAAGCGCGGCATCTTTTTCAATGTACTGACGATACTCGTTGAGTGTAGTAGCACCAACACAATGCAGTTCACCACGCGCCAACGCAGGCTTAAGCATATTGCCGGCGTCCATCGCACCGTCAGCCTTACCAGCGCCGACCATAGTGTGAATTTCGTCGATAAACAAAATGATCTGCCCTTCTTGTTTAGACAAATCTTTTAGCACCGCTTTTAGGCGCTCTTCAAATTCACCGCGAAACTTAGCGCCGGCAATCAAGGCCCCAAGGTCGAGCGACAAAAGGCGTTTATTCTTAATGCCCTCCGGCACCTCACCATTAACGATACGTTGTGCCAGGCCTTCAACAATGGCGGTTTTACCCACCCCCGGCTCACCGATGATCACTGGGTTGTTTTTAGTCCTCCGCTGCAATACCTGAATGGTTCTGCGAATCTCATCGTCGCGGCCGATAACAGGATCTAGCTTGCCTTGTTCAGCTCGTGCGGTGACATCAACGGTATACTTTTCTAAAGCCTGCAAATTGTCTTCGGAGTTGGCATCATCAATGTTAGAGCCGCCTCGAACATCTTCAATAGCTTTATTAAGCGATGATAAAGTCGCTCCAGCTTCGCGTAATAACACACCGGCTCTATCCTTATCCTTAACCAAGGCGAGCAAAAATAAATCGCTGGATATAAACGAGTCGCCGCGTTCTTGTGACAGCTTGTCGGCAACATTAATGATGCGCGATGTCTGCTGCGACAAATGCACTTCGCCGGCTTGGCCCTGTACTTGCGGCATATCAGCGAGAGCTTTGTTTAATAGGTCACTCAAAGACTTATCATGAACGCCAACACGCGCTAGCAATGGCCGAACACTGCCACCGTCTTGCTGAAACATCGCCGCCAAAACGTGCACGGGCTCGATAAATTGATGATCTTTGCCCACCGCCATGCTTTGCGCATCGGCTAAGGCAAGTTGAAACTTTGATGTTAGTTTGTCCATTCGCATGGTTACGTCCTCATTAGGCTTGAATTCTCTATTCTTTATTTAAGGTGGAGAGGTCAAAATACAAGAGCATGCTTAGCTTCTCATAGAGTTAGTTTACCTCTAGATGACATAGATCAATTTTTGAGAGATCAATTGTTTCTGTTATTGTGGCCGCCTAACCCTAGTCTTCGAGAACCGCCATGTCGCACACCAACTCCAAGTTACACCCGCTACCTAAAAAGAAGGTAATAAAGCGCCTAGTCAAAAACTGTCTTCGAGAAGATATTGGTAGCGGCGATGTGACCGCTAGGTTGACTCCTAGAGAAGCGCAAGTCGACGGTAAAATAATTTCTCGCGAGCAGGGAATTATCTGCGGAATTGCTTGGGTTGATGAAGTATTCAAGCAAGTTGGCAAACGTCACAAGACTAAGATCGATATTAGCTGGCAAGTGAAGGATGGTGATAGCGTAGAGCCGAATCAAACTTTATGCCGGTTTGAAGGCCTTGCACACCCTATTTTATCGGGCGAGCGCAGCGCGCTTAATATCATGCAAACCTTGTCTGGCACCGCCACCGTAGCGCGCGAGTACGCCGAAGTTATCGCGCATACCAAGGCACGTTTACTCGACACCCGGAAGACCCTGCCGATGATGCGTGAAGCACAGAAATACGCGGTGCTTTGTGGCGGCGGAATAAACCATAGAATGGGCTTATACGACGGTATTATCATTAAAGAAAACCACCTGCGTAGCGGTAAAAGCCTAGAGCGCATCGTCACTGATGCAATCGCATCTATGCCAGAGGGAGCGCTGGTTGAGCTTGAAGTCGAGACTCTTGACGAATTACAAAGAGGTTTACACGCAGGCGCCAAACGCATCATGCTCGACGATTTTAGTATGCACGATATGCGCCTCGCGGTAGAACTCACTGGCGAACAAGCCGATTTAGAAGCGTCGGGTAACGTCAGCATCAAAACCATCGTCGCCATCGCCGAAACCGGCGTCGACTTTATTTCATCAGGCGCCATCACCAAACATGTTCGGGCGCTAGATTTAAGTATGTTGTTTGATTACAAATAAACAGTCGCAAGCGGCATTCAAACGCGATTAAGATCAAAGTCGTCGGAGGAATACTAATGCATCGTAAACTAAGCATGGTTTATTTAACACTCAGCCTATTGTTGGCCGCGTGTGACGTTAAAAATGATGGTGTTATTTACACCGCCAAACATATTGTCACCATGGACCCGGCAACCCCGCAAGCTGAAGCGGTCTACCTGCTCGATGGCAAGATTAATCAGCTTGGCTCAGTCGACCAGCTTAAAATCGCACACCCTGGTGCCACGATAGATACAACATTTGCCCGACAAACACTTATCCCGGGGCTAATTGACCCGCACGTACATATGATTTTAGGCGCGATGATTTACTCGCGCCCGTTTGTCCCGCCCTGGGATATGGAGACACCGAGTGGCTTGGTCAAGGGCCTACCAAGCAAAACCGCATTGCTAGAACGACTCAAAGAGCTTGATCGAGAACTAGAGCCCGGCGAACCATTAATCGCCTACGGCTATCACAATTTAGTGCAAGGAGACCTTGTTCGCGAAGATCTCGATGGCGTATCAATAAGCCGCCCAATAGTGGTTTGGCATTACTCTGCTCATGATTTCTATTTAAACACCGAAGCATTGAAATGGGCTGATATTGAAGCCTCCCTGCATCAAAAATTCGAAGGCATCGCGCTTGACGCTAACGGAGAATTAACTGGCAGAGTGTATGAAGATGCAACTCAGCATCTGCTTACTAGGCTGGGCTTACACATCTTAACGCCAGCAAATATCGGCAAAGGATTCAGTGGCTTTGAAGCAATGCTAGCCAAAGCTGGGGTAACCTCAGTCGCCGAATTGGGCTACGGGCTATTCAATCAAACCTTAGAAGATTCCTACTATTTTTTAGAATATACAAAGTCAGACCCTTACCACTTATACCTTGTGCCTGAGCACCGCGCTTTTAACAAAAAGTACGGCGACAAAGCGCCTCAAGAAGTGCAATCTTTGGCTGAAGATGTGGCAGACGCCGGCGACCCTCAGGTGCTGCGTCAGGTCAAATTCTTCACTGACGCGGCGTTTTATTCACAAACCATGCGGCTCGAGCAACCGGGCTATATCGCAGGCCAATCGAAGGGCACCCTTGGCCTTTGGGTGACCGAATCGGATGACCTCGTTAGCGCAATAGAACCCTATTGGGCGCTGGGGCTAGATGCACGAATCCATTCCAATGGCGATGCCGCTCAGACCGCCACCCTAGACGCGATGACTCAGATTCGGGCATCACACCCAAACCGCGATCAACGGTTTGTTATCGAACACGCGGGGCTACTCACGCCAAATCATCTGCAACGCATTGCCAAGCTCAAGGGTGGCATCTCGGCGGCCAGTCATTATGTCTACTTGATGGGTGATGACTACCGCGAGTCGATCGGTGAACGGGTACAATATATGACACCATTGGCATCGGCCGTCGCCTTATCAATACCGACAACACTACACTCAGACGCACCATTGGCACCGCCCTATCCGATGCAGGCGGCGTCGGTGCATATGACTCGTGAAACTCGAAGCGGCAACATATCGACTCCCAGCGAGGCCCTAAGTGCGTACCAAGCTTTAAGGTCAGTCACCCTAGATGCCGCGTGGACGATGGGCCTAGAAGATTCGATCGGTTCGATATCAATCGGCAAACGCGCTAACTTTACAGTACTCGACAAAAACCCACTCGCCAGTAAAGCCAAAGACTGGCCAAAAATAAAGGTTTGGGGTGTTGTCCTTGACGGCGACAAGCGACCACTTAATTAAACCAATCAACAGTTAACATAAGCTAAATTCAGCTGTCAATAACGCTCGCCAAAAAGAGGGCCGCCTTATCCTTTTACATCACTACAAATTATCACCGTTTTCAGAAAAAATTCGGCTAATGTTTGGCTATTGCGACATGCAATGGCAATCAGTAATCTCGCCCGCCATGCCACCGCGAAGCATTGTAGATCCTTTAGCTGGGGGTTATAGGCGCATCCCGGTAATGCAAATAGGTGCTGATATTTTTTGCGACAGCAAACTTATCGCCAGCGAAATAGCCACCGCATGCAATCGGCCAGAGCTGGCGATGGAAACCTGTGGCGACCACGTCGCTGAGTACTCCAACTACATTGATACCGCCGTTTTCATGGCCGGTGTTCAAACCTCAACACCGCTTAAAATGCTGGCAACGGTTTTCAAATTATTCACACCACTACAAGCGATTAGGTTTATCAAAGACCGAGCCGCGATAGGAAAGGCGTCATCGGCAAAACCGTTGGGCCGGGAACGCGCACTAAAGCTCATAAGCAGCCACTATGCCGATATGGAATCTAAGCTGTCGGTCAACGAGTTTCTGTTTGGCAACTCACCGACAATCGCCGACTTCTCGGCGTACCACAACCTTTGGTTTAAAAACCTAACAAACGGTGGTAAGCCACTCGAAGACCACCCAAACGTTAGCGATTGGTTTAAGCGAATGTCCACCTTCGGCCATGGCGACCGTAAGCCGTCGACTAAAAGAGAGGCCTTCGAGTCGGCTAAAAATCACGCGCCTAGAAATATCCCCGAGCAGATGAAGGAGGCTGACAATGTTGGCCTACGGGTAGAGATTAAACCAAGTGACTATGCCAAAGACTCCGTGGTAGGAACATTGGTTGGTGGCGATCAATCGCGCTGGATTTTAGCCCGAGAAACCACCGAATTCGGTACCCTGCATGTACATTTTCCAAAACAGGGTTTTAACATCGTATTGCTCTAATTAGTGGGCTAAAAAGTAACTTTTCATTGCTACTGATTTCTAACTCATTATGGCGTCAAGCTATCTAAATGTTGCTCTAGGTAGTTAGTAAAGGCCGCCAAGCCAGCATCCATATTGGCGCGACCAAAGCCAATACGAAAGCGGTCCGTTGGCGCGCTCATTAGCTCTGATCGATAAATCGACGCCGGCAACAACAGCACGCCACTCTCTTCGACCAAATTTTGGCAAAAACTCTCTACGCCACCACGGCCAATAAAGCGCGGGTAAGAAATGCAGCCTCCATCGGGTTGCTGCCACTCAAACAGCGCCGTATAGCGATCAAAAAAACCATTTAATTTTTCTCGGTTTTCCGATAATAGTGAACGATTTTTTTGCAACAGCTGATCGCTTACACTCAGTGCAACCTCGGCTAGCCACTCGCTTGGCGCCGAGTTACAAATCGACAAATAATGCTTATAGCATTCGAGCTCTTGCAACACTTGTTTATCTTGCGTGGCGATCCAACCGATTCTCAAACCCGGCAAACCATAGGCCTTAGACATTACGTTTAACGACAAGCCTTTTTCATAGACATCGGCCGCCTGGTCTATACGCTTGCCTGGGTCTAACTCAAGTAGCCGGTAGACTTCATCGCTGAACAGATACAGGTCATGCTTACGGCAC
>JBLHXJ010000096.1:0-9851 GCA_047629535.1 Arenicella sp.
CTTCATCAGAGGTAATCAATAATGCGATTGAACCTTTATGATCAGGGTGTTGCGCGACGAAATTTTCAATGCTCGTGACAAAGGCAGCGAGCGATGTTTTCATGTCTGCCGCGCCGCGCCCGTAGAGTTGACCGTCTCGCTCGGTTGGCGTAAAAGGGTCGCTAGTCCAGCGTGCGAGATTGCCGGTTGGAACCACATCTGTATGCCCTGCAAATGCAAGGCAAGGCTTTTCAGAGCCTCTACGCGCCCAGAAGTTGAGTACTGAGCCATTATCATCTTCGAAGTCCATACGCTCAATCTCAAAGCCGATCACACGTAGGCGATCTGACATAAGAGCTTGGCAGCCGGCGTCTTCGGGTGTTACTGATTGAGCAGCGATTAGTTGCTTAGTGAGGTCTAATGTTGATGTGGTCACGTAGGAGAGTCCTTTATTTAGCCAATGGTGTATCGGAGTAAGCGCGACTAGTCTACGCGTAACAGCTCGTTCAACCCTGTTTTACTGCGAGTCTTGGCGTCAACTTTTTTAACGATCACCGCGCAGTAAAGGCTGTGAGAGCCATCCTTGCTAGGAATTGAGCCCGAAACAACAACTGAGCCAGCCGGAATACGACCGTAAGTGACTTCGCCGGTTTCGCGGTCAAGAATCTTTGTGCTTTGGCCAATATAAACGCCCATTGAAATTACCGAGCCTTCTTCGACGACTACGCCTTCAACGATTTCAGAGCGAGCACCGATAAAGCAATTATCTTCAATGATTACTGGTCCCGCTTGAATTGGCTCAAGTACACCGCCAATACCAACACCACCGGACAAATGAACATTTTTACCAATTTGTGCGCAAGACCCGACCGTCGCCCAAGTGTCGATCATCGAGCCGGAATCTACCCGCGCGCCTATATTGACGTAGCTCGGCATCAATACTACGCTCGGGGCAATATACGAGCCCTTGCGAACCGCGGCAGGCGGTACTACACGAAAGCCCTCGGCTCTAAAACGAGCCTCGTCGTAGTCGGCGAATTTGGATTCGACCTTATCAAAGTATTTTGTATCGCCGCCGTCAATTAATTGATTGTCTCGAATTGCAAACGATAGCAGCACCGCTTTCTTCAACCATTGATTAACAACCCATTGACCGTCAATCTTCTCGGCTACTCGAGCCTGGCCACGATCTAGCATATCGATGGCGGTTTCGACCGCGACCTTTACCTCAGCGGTGACTTTTTGTGGGCTGATGTTACTGCGATTTTCAAACGCTTGATCGATGATGTTCTGTAATTGCTCAGTCATAGTATAGAAAGGTCTTAGGGGTGATTTTCTGTTGTCGAGATTATCCAGTAAACTGGCTTGTTTCGCTATTGCTAGAAGTGATTTTTAAAGCCTAATTACGTTTTTGGCGGGTGCTTATGTGGGGTTTGTATCTAAGGCTAAGCAAATTTCACTTTCTAATTGACTCAATATCTTGGCCTCGATCACGGGCTTGTGATCGCCATGACGAATATAAAAAATGTCCTCAGCACGTTCGCCAAAGGTGGCTATGCGCGCGCTTAGCAAAATCAAGTTGTGCTGTTTCAAAACCAGAGCGACATTGTGTAAGAAACCTGGCTGATCCTGAGCCACCACTTCCATCGTCGTGTAGCTCGGACTGTTGAATAAAAACGATACTCGTGGCTCAATCGGAAAGTGCTTTAAAGCCCGTGATGAGTTGCTTCGAGAAATCGCTTTCTCGTCTTCTTTTTCGAGTATCAGCGAGCGTAATCGTTGTTCCAAGAAGCTCATGTAGTCTTGCTCTGTGGCGTTTTCACTCTCAGGAACTACCGCATTAAAGGAATAGAGTGCGAAACCGTTTGAGCTGAGTTGCAGACGTGCCTCAATGATATTTAGTTCAAGCTGATCAAACGAACCGGTAACTTGGGTTAACAAACGATTGGTTTCAGGCGCGAAGACGAAAAACATGTTGGCTTCTAAGCGTTCACTATAGCGAATCGAAATCGCTGGGATACCGACCGCGGTGGTGGTGGTTAGACTGCTGATATGCCAGGCGATGTAGTAGGGCTCATTACGAACGAAGTAGTCGTTAGGCAAAGTGTCCCAGAATTGGTGTATGTGCTCTTGGTTAATGTTTTTTTCGCCATGCTGCTCGACGAGTAACTCCATTGCCAGTTTTTTGTCATCTTCAACGTGCTCTTTTTCGTTGATGGGTTGGGCGACGCCTTGGTGTAGCGCTTTGCTA
Source organism: Arenicella sp. (assembly GCA_047629535.1). GTDB lineage: Bacteria > Pseudomonadota > Gammaproteobacteria > Arenicellales > Arenicellaceae > Arenicella. The sequence continues at coordinate 2,231 of JBLHXJ010000096.1, forward strand.
GTGGCCTTATAAAGCTCTAATAGCAATTGCCCCTTCCAGGCATTCCAAACTTTTGGACTGGTGCCACGTATGTCGGCAAAGGTTAGCAAGTAAAGGTTGTCTAAATGCTCTTGGTCACCAACGATGGCGGCAAATTCTTTGATCACGTCTGGGTCTGAAATATCGCGTCGTTGAGAAAAATGCGACATCATTAGATGGCTTAGTACCAGCCAACCTACTAACTTTGCGTCATACTCGCTAAGCCCGTGATCGATACAGAACTCATACGCGTCTGACTCACCTAATACCGAGTGGTCTCCACCTCGACCTTTGGCGATATCATGAAATAACGCGCCTAAAAACAGTCGTTCCGGCTTGTATAGGCCTTCTAATATTTTAGTTGCGACGGTGAACTCATCGGTGTATTTTCTGAGCCGAATAAGGTTTTCTATTACCTTTAGAGTGTGGCCATCGACCGTGTATACATGAAATAAATCATGTTGCATTTGCCCGACAATTGCGCCGAAAGTCGGAATGTATGCGCCTAGTAATCCATAGGCATTCATGCGTGCTAAGGCATTAGTCAGGCCAATGCCGTTATGCTTGAATAGCTGCAGAAACAACTTCTTCGTATCGGGGTCGTTTCTGAACTGGGTATTGACCGACTTTAAGTTAGCCCGAATGGCACGAATTGTATCCGGGTGAATACCGGTTATTTTATGATCTTGCATCAAACAGAACAGCTTAATCATGGCTTTCGGTTCACGCACGAATAGATCCGCTTGGCGCTGCTCGATCAGCTTAGCTTTCAAAATGAAGTGGTCGTCTAATATTTTACCCGAGGAGAGACTGAAGCGCTTATTGTGGGTAACTCGATAGTTAGCCAGAAGTAGCTCATTGAGATAGATTACCTGCTGAACGGTTCGGTAATAGCGCTTCATTAGCTGCTCAACTGCAAGATGAGCCTTGGTGTCGAGGTAGCCAAACTCTTCAGCCAGTAGTCGTTGAGTATCGAACAATAGGCGATCTTCGTGACGATTGGTAATTAGGTGTAGACCCGAACGGATCTTCCACAGAATATTGCGAGCGCGAATCAGTATCCGATACTCATCGTTACTAATTAGTTCATGTTCTTTCATTTCTTTAAAAGAGCGAACACCATAATGTCGGTTGTATACCCAAAGAATAGTCTGCAGGTCTCGAAGGCCTCCGGGGCTCTCTTTCAAGTTAGGCTCTAATGAATACGCTGTGTCTTGGTACTGTGCGTGTCGTCGTTGTTGTTCTTCAACCTTGCCGAGAAAAAATTTCTCTGGGCTCCAAAAGCGCGGCATTCTAATCTTGTCATCTAGTATTTCGAATAGACCGTTTTGATTGGTTAAACGGGGTGATAAGCGACGAGCTTCGAGCAAGTTAGTCATTATCGTGATATCGGCCTTAGCTTCCTTTAGGCAGTCCTTAATCGAACGCACGCTGTGGCCAATCTCTAGGCCTATATCCCATAGGAAACGCAGAAAGTGCTCAACTAAATCTTTAGCGCCATCGTAGTCTTCATCGGCCAGCAAAAGCAGTAAATCAACATCAGAGTAGGGATGTAACTGGCCGCGACCATAGCCGCCAACGGCAATCAGCTCTATCGAAGACTCGATCGGGTGGTGGCGCAAATGGTGATCCCAAGCGATGATCACTAACTGGTCGATCATCCAAGTATATTTAGCTAATAATTCAGCCGCTGAGATGCCATTGTTTTGATGCTCTTTGAGTTGGCTAAGACCATTTTTTATCGCCGTTTTAAAGGGCGCAATGGGTAATGCCGCGGAATTGCCCAGCGAGCGTTTAAATAGGGCTGGGTTTAGAAGTATGCTTTTGGCGAAATGCATGCCGATGGCCTAGGTTATTTAACTATACCGATTGCATATAGTTAGGGTGAATAACATTTGTACAACACTTATAGGGGCTAAGGCAATACAGCGTTAGCTGAGGTGGTCAATATTTCATAACCATTAGCGGTAACCAAAATGGTGTGTTCCCACTGAGCTGACAATGAATGGTCCCGAGTTACTACGGTCCAATCATCGGATAGAAGTTTAGTTTCTTTTCGGCCGGCATTGATCATAGGTTCGATGGTAAATGTCATGCCTTGCTTTAGCGCCATGCCGGTTTTTGGGCGGCCATAATGTAATATTTGAGGCTCCTCATGAAATACTCGTCCAATACCATGCCCACAATACTCGCGTACTACTGAGAAATTGGCTGCCTCAGCATGCTTCTGAATAGCATGACCAATGTCGCCTAACTGTACTCCTGGCTTAACCATCTCAATGCCAATAAGCATCGATTCCTTAGCAATTTCAGAGACTCTGTTGGCTAAGATACTAGGTTTTCCAACATAGTACATACGACTGTTATCGCCGTGATAACCATCTTTGATCACGGTTATATCGATATTGATGATATCGCCTTTCTTAAGCTTTTTATCGCTAGGGATGCCATGGCAAATTACATGGTTGACCGAGGTGCAAATAGACTTTGGAAAGCCTCGATAGTTTAATGGCGCTGGAATCGCATCTTGCACATTGACAATATAGTCATGGCAAATGGTATTTAGTTGATCGGTGGTGATTCCAGCGACAACGTGCTCTTCAATCATATCGAGCACCTCACTGGCAAGTCGGCCTGCGGTGCGCATTTGTTCTATTTCGGCGCCAGTTTTGATGGTAACGGTCATGACTATCTATTTCTGTTTGGTTGAAGGTGTAACACTAATTTATTAAGGGTCTCATTGTAGCAAAGAACACGGCATAGGGCTGCCTTCGAAGAAGCTTAATTTTATCGTCGATTTATAAGCTCAATTGTGTTGATCTTATACTCAGAAAAGTTGTGTAAAATATTCGTAATCGCCGTTCAACACGGCTAAGCTAGTAGCATAAATACAAGATCAAATAAGGTATAGGGGTGGGGTAAATATGTCGTTAGGTTTAATTAGGCAATCTAAGTTCAATTTTTGGCGCTTAGCGGAACCACGAGCAGTAATAGAATGGCAGAGCTTTTATGCAATGCGGCCGTTACTCAAGCGCCTACCCAAGGGTGATGGGCACCCAGTGATAGTCTTTCCTGGCTTCGTTAGTAGTGATAATGCCACCCAGCCGTTACGAAGCTTGCTAACAGACCTTGGCTATCAAACGCACGGTTGGGGCTTAGGCTTAAATATATTTTTTGGCGACGAGTTGGAAGAAGAGATGATCGCCTTGGTTCGCGAGGTGGCTGAAAAAACAGGTCAGAAGGTATCACTTGTTGGCTGGAGCCTCGGTGGGCTGTACGCGCGTGAAGTTGCCAAAGTGTGTGCTGACCAAGTTCGTAGCGTGACTACTCTGGGTAGTCCAATATCAGGCAAACCGGAGCATTCTCATGCGCATGGCCTATTCAAGGCGTTTAACGGTGAGCCGACCAATATCGACCACACTCGATATTTTCAACTGCAGGACGCGCCACCGGTGCCCACCACCTCGATTTTTTCTCACTCTGATGGTGTGGTTGCGTGGGAAGGTTCTTTGCAAAAAGAAAGCGATACAAGCGAAAGCATCGTAGTGCCAGCGAGCCATATCGGCATGGGAGTTAACCCATTGGTGATGTATGTGTTAGCTGACCGCTTATCACAGCCAATAGAACAGTGGGCTAAATTTAAAACTAAAGGATTAAAGCGCTTGTTTTTTAAGAAATCCAAAGCGGCCAATTTATTATAAGTGCTGGTAGCAGAAATTAGATTTTTCGAGATGCTTATTTAGTAAGTGTCTCGACAGTATCTTTAGATGCTGAGTGTATTTGGCAAAAGAATAAGCTATCGAGGGTTGTCAGCCAGCGCGCTTATCGAGCTGACTGTCTGAGATAAGCTCTTCGTACTTGCTATTGCCTACCTGAACTCAGCAATACCTGCCGCTTGCTTGACATCCCTTCTACCAAGGGTACAAATATCGCGGTGGTTAAGCCACCAGCGAGTCGTTTTTTTTACTTTCTGCAACAGCATTACAAATAAGCGTTATAAAGCGAGGAATCAATTGACGAGGTAGGTCATGGCCCATGCCTTCGATTAGCTCAAGCTTTGAGTTTTTGATGTGTTTAGCGGTGTCTATTCCGCCTTCAACCGGAACCAGCACGTCGGATTTTCCATGAATCACCTGAGTCGGAACTTTGATCTTTCTGAGTAAGTGACGACGATCCCCAGACTCCATTATTGCGGCCATCTGGTGGGTATAGCCATTTGGCGAGTATGAGCGTCGCAGGCTGGCAAGAATGCGTTCGGATAGCTCCTGTTTGTTTGGCGGGTAGTCTGGGCTGCCGATAATGGCCCAAGTTTCTAAACCATGCTTTAAATAGGCCTTCTCGTTACTTCGATTAGGGCGCATTAACAGTTGCTTGGCAACACGCAAACCTGGTTGTGGTAGAGCCGGGTTGCCGCTAGTCGACATGATTGAGGTTAGCGATAATGTACGCTCGGGATGCTCAGCGGCGACTACTTGGCAAATCATACCGCCCATTGATGCGCCAACCCAGTGAGCGCGATCTATCTCAAGAAAGTCTAATACGCCGATTGCGTCGGCAGCCATATCTCTCAGGGTATAGGGAACGCGAATGGATAGGCCTAACTTGGAGCGAAGTATAAGCTTCATTAAGTTTACTTGCTTTTTAGGCTCGACCTGTTGAGACAGGCCGATATCTCGGTTGTCAAAGCGAATAACTCTAAATCCTTGATCGGCTAGGCCCTGACATAAGGCCTCTGGCCACGCAATCATCTGCGTTCCGAGGCCCATTACTAAGATTATTGCCGGCTTGGATGGATCGCCAAATTCATCGTAGGCTAAGCGCAAGTTGTTTGCCATTAGGTACTTATGAGTCATTGAGTATAATTATCTGTCTTGAAGTTAAATGATAGTTAAAGCAAGATTGCCGAGGCTTACTTGCTAGAAACTTTATTGTTAGATGTGGTTTTCTTGCGCACTTTCTTTTTTGCGACGGCCCTAGTTTTTGCGACGGCTTTAGTTTTTTTGGGAACTGTTGCTTCATGCAATTCGTTAAAAGATTCTCGTAGGCATTGAGCATAGAACGCAGGGTCGGGCATCATCTCACGACATGCATTAATACTGATGTTGAATTTACCGCAATAGCTCAATATTGCGTGGAACAATCCCATGCCATCGATTGCAGGGCCAAGGCCAAAGTTACTTAGCATTTTGGCGCCGGTAAAATAAAGCGGTACTTGCGGACCTGGGACGTTGGTGATGACGCAATTATACGATGGCTTAATACGGTTCGCCAGCGCTAAGCGACTGGCTAGTTTAGCCGCTGATGCGGTTAACGTTGAGGGTATAAACTGCGAGTAATCGGTCATCGTTTTGGCGCCGACAGCATTGTTTAGCTCTTTCGCCTGAGAAGTGCCCGCATTGACCGCGATTAAGCGTTCAAGAGGATCTTCAATATCACTTCTAATGCGCACGGTAAGTTGTGAAACTTGGTTGCCGGCTTTGCCCAGTTGGTCTTTAGTTCGAATGTTGACCGGCGCCATGGCCGCTAAGGAGCGCTCTGGTAACTCATTTTTACTTTGCAGATACTTGCGTAAACCACCGCCGCAAATAGCCAGTGCAACATCGTTTACGGTTACCCTAGGCACCGCGTCTTTAATGTCTTTAATGTCACTTAACTGGAACTCGACCGCATCGAATGCTCGGTAGGGCGACACATTGGTATTGAAGCGTGTGCGTGGAATATCAGTAACCCGAGACAGCTTGCCTCGACTCAGTCCTGCGACAAGCTTAGCCACACCCGGAATCGTGTTCTTAGCGACTTCGAAAACGCGCATCGGCATTTTTATCGTGTTGATTTGAGAGCGCCAGACTAGTTCAGTGGCGCTTGGCGTACGATCCTTGCGGATCTTCTTCTGCTCTCCACTGATATGGTAATCAGGGCTCAAATCATGAATCGCGGCGGCGATTTCGACTCCTGATGCGCCATCAATTGCGGCATGGTGCATTTTACTTAGTACTGCAAAGCAGCCAGGCGGATAGCCTTCGACATTATCAAGGCCTTCAATAATATAAAACTCCCACAGTGGTCGAGCGCGATCAAGTGTGCGAGCGTGCAAGCGTGATGCTTGAATGCAGAGCTGGCGCCAATCGCCAGGTTTTGGTAGTGCGATATGTCTAATGTGGAACTCTGGGTCGAACGGGCCGTCAGACTTCCAGTAAGGGTGGTCTAATTTCAATGGTACTTCGACCAGGACATTGTTCATTGAAGCGACGCGGCCTGCTCGACTGAGCACATTTTCCATTATCTGCTTAAAGCCGACAGCGCCACCAGGAGCCGTTGACGGGTCGTAAATAGCAAGACCACCGATATGCATGGGGCTATTGGCTGTTTCGAGATAAAGAAATGATGCATCTAGACCAGTAAGTTGTTGCACGTTAACGCTCTGTTTTTATGATTATTTTGCCATAGCTTGCCATGCTCTTTCGATACTCGCAATTAAACAGCGCATTTTACTGTTATATAGCCGATATATAGCCGATATATAGCCGATATATCACGGCGACAAGGGCTTTAAATCAGGCTCTTAGCGAGTCAAAAACTAGGCAGAAAATGCTTATAAACCTTTGTAAAGAAGGGCCTTTATGGTATAAACGCGCCTCAACACAAATCGTCCGTTTGCCAATGGCAACTACTGGGTGCTTTTTGTCGTTATAAGTTATTGATTTTATTGAAGATGTCGATTCAGGTTTTCTGGGTTGATTTCCATATTCGGTGGCAACAGCTACTTCACATGAATCTTAAGCTGCGACACGAGGTTAGTAGTTCAGGTTTTTCGGATTAGTCTAAACCCATACAATTTTGGAGTAAATTATGTCAGACGTTACTATGCGCCAGATGCTTGAAGCAGGCGTTCACTTTGGTCACCAGACCCGTTATTGGTCACCTAAAATGCGCCCGTTTATCTTTGGTGAGCGCAATAAAATTCACATTATCAACCTTGAGCAAACTCTGCCAATGTTCAACGACGCGATGAATTACATCAGCAGTGTTGTTGGCAACGGTGGCAGCATCATGCTTGTTGGTACTAAACGTTCAGCCAGCAACCTGGTTAAAGACGCGGCCGAGCGTTCAGGTTCGCCTTACGTTAACCATCGCTGGTTAGGCGGAATGTTGACTAACTTCAAAACGGTTAAGAACTCTATCCGTCGTTTGAAAGAGTTGGATACCCAATTAGTTGAAGGGACCGCAGCACAACTAAACTTGAACAAAAAAGAATCTCTTACTCTTGATCGCGAACGCATCAAGTTAGAGCGCAGCCTTGGCGGCATCAAGAATATGCAAGGTTTGCCGGACGCATTGTTCGTAATTGACGTTAAATCTGAATACATCGCTATATCAGAAGCTAACAAGCTAGGCATCCCTGTGATCGCGGTTGTCGATACAAACTGTGTACCAGACGGCATCGACTATGTAATTCCGGGCAACGATGATGCGATTCGCGCTATCAGCCTTTACGTAGAAGCGGCTGCTGACACAATCATCAATGCTCGTGCTGCTGCTCAAATCAAGCCAGCTGCATCGACAGATGGAACCAGCGAATACGTTGAGCTTGTTGAAGAAGTAG
>JBLHXJ010000097.1:0-9671 GCA_047629535.1 Arenicella sp.
TATAGCATTTAGGCTTTCTACCGAATACAACTCGCTATTATCGTCATGGGTAAAGGCCTCGGGGCCGTTATCAACATCGAGTAAAATAGCATCGTAAGTTGCTTGTTTGCTCATAAACAATTCAGCCACATCTCCCAAATAGATGCGCACCCGATCATCAAGCAGTGGTCGACCAGCGACCTCACCCAGTGGACCTTTGTTCCATTCAATTATTTCCGGCACTAATTCTGCGACCTGTACTTCAGAACTGGGGGTCGTCGCTTTGAGGGCGGCAGATAGGGTGAAACCCATGCCCATGCCGCCGACTAACACTTTGGCGTTTTCAACCCCTTGAATATGCGCGCAACCTAACTCCGCCAGCGCTAGCTCGGAAGAATACATGCGGCTAGACATCAACTCACCATGCACACCGGTTAGCCGAATAGCAAAATCATTGTCTCGTTGAGATAGTTTTAATTCGCCGCCGTCATTAGGAATTTTGGCGGTGCCCAATAAAATAGTAGGGATCATGATTTTGTCTTGTTATGGATGCGAGAGGTGAAGAGTTCGATCGGCTAATTCTAACATGATTGCCGCGAATTTTTAGCGCACCTGCGCGGTTACGGGTGGTAATAGTTACATCGCTGATCGCTAGCCCGTTTAACGCTCATCGAACAGAGCCATGCCTAACTAAGCATAGCTCTGCACAAAGTCCCGGTCTTTTTAAAATTGCTTTGAAAGCTCTACACCCCAAAAGCGTGGCTCATTGATAAACGCGGTTGGGTTTAGAAAATCAAGCGCACCATCTGCGACAATTTCATTGCTTATATTTCGACCGACCAAAGCAAGATCTAATGTTTCATCTGCATTTTGGTAACCCAGTCTGACGCCACCAATCCATCGCTTTTCAGCCACAAACTCGACCGCCTCATATAAGAAAACATTCGAGTCGCTACGGTAGTTCCAATCGGTGTTCGCGTAAAGTTTGCCAGACTCAATTGGATAATCGTAATTGAGTGAAAGGTTGGTTAGCCATTCAGGCGCTCGCGGCAACGGATTGCCATCAACAGAGACTAGATTTACGGTGCCGAAGAAACCTGGGAAAGTGTCAACGATTGGATCTAGCGGTGTGCACAACGGGGTTGAAGAACAAAGCTCAGTATTTAAGCTCGAATCTTTGATTTCAGTGTCGTTGTAACTCAAGTTTGCGCTAAACGTTAGGTTCTCGGTGAATAGAATTTCAAACTCGGTTTCAAAACCGGCGCCGTCAACTTTGTCGGCATTGAGTAACTCATTAGTGTTACCGGTACCGCCGGTAGCGGTCAATTGTTGGTCGTCAATGGTATAGCTGTAAATCGCTGAATTCCAACGTGCACGTCCGTCAAATAGGTCGGCCTTAAAGCCAACTTCAAACGAGGTAATGTCTTCAGTATCGGCTTGGCTGGTAAAGCCAAAGCGTCCTAGCGTTACTGGACCACGTGAGGCCGTTGCTAGGCGTGAGTACACAGACCAATCATCATTTAACAGGTGGTTGATCGCCAATTCGTAACTTACAAAGTCATCGCTTGCATCGATACGCGCGGCCGGTGCAAATGACCCTGGGCCAGGAATTACCTCTAACTCTTTGTCATCGTCTGTGTAGCGCAAGCCGGCGGTTAATGAAGTTTTGTCGCTCAGGCTATATTCAATTTGGCCAAAAATCGCCGCCGATGTGGTGTCTTGCACCGCTTGAGTTAATTGGGTTCGAGTGCCGTCGTTGGCAAAGTCAGAGCTGTCTACGGTAATCGATTCGTCTAAATAATAAGCGCCAAGCTGATAAAAAACGCGACCAGCTTCACCTGATAAACGGATTTCCTGGGTGAATTGACTATGCTCCGATAGACCATCACCTGATGACACACTAAAGAAGGCTTGTTGACCTAGTTGGCCAATCGCTTCAGGGCCACCTTGCACGCCGCCATCAATATCAGCACGAGAAAAACTATCCAGCGTGTCGTATGAGGTAACCGTGGTTAGCGTTTTAGTGCCAAGGTTGAATTCTAATTTTGCACTGGCACCAAATTGGTCGAGATCAAAGCCGGATAAGGTCTGGTCGTGAGAAAAGCGCTGTTCGTCAAAGCCCGGGCGCAAACCTTCAACACCGGGGGTGAAGGCGTTGGCGTAGAACAGCTGCGGTTGGTCGCCATCTTGTTTAAAGCCGTGCACATTAAGCAAGGCTGAAAAATTATCATTTGGCTCCACTAACACTTGAACGCGGTAGGCAAACTCATCAAATTCACCAGTGTCGTCGCCAGCGCCATTAAAGGTGTTGTCTAGCCAGTCGCTACGCTCTAAGTATTTAAACGCAGCTCGCGCTGACACGGTGTCGGATAGAGCGCCACCATAAGCGCCCTCAAGGTTGAATGTTTCACGACTTCCATAACCGCCTTTAACATAGCCACTAGCGTCTTGTGATGGTTTAACCGAATCAATCTTAATTACACCCGCGGTTGTGCTGCGACCAAAGAGTGTCCCCTGTGGGCCTTTAAGCACTTCGACCTGAGCGATATCGAACAGCGGAAAACTCTTAAGCACAGAGTTCTCTAGATTTACCTCATCATAGATAAGCGAGACTGGTTGGGTGGCGTTAACATCAAAGTCATAGTTGCCTAAACCACGAATGTAAAAGCGCGGCGATTGTCGGCCGTTCGATGACTCTATCTGCAGACTGGGTACGCGACCCGCCAGAGCGCGAATATTTTCGCCGGCGCCGAGAAAGTTCTTGACTTCGTCAGCGCTGATCGCTGACACGGCAGACGGAATTTGTTGCAGTGTTTGTTCGCGTTTTTGCGCCGTCACAACGATTTCTTCTAACGAGAAATTTGCTGTTTGTGCAGACACAGTGTTAAACGCGCTCAAGCTGCCGGTAAGTAATATTGCAGAGCTAACTGCAGATGATAAATAGGTTCTCTTCATGATTGTGCCCAAGGTTAGTTTGGAACTGCAGAATTTATCATTAATGCAGCGAATTATCTTTAGCTTAGAAACAAATATAACGGCGAAATGAGCCAGTAGTGAGCTAAACATCCGAGGTCAAACCTCTGCGTTATTTGGGTCAAATTCTACGCTGTGGAAATCGCCGATGAACCCTGCGCTTTAGCCTAGCGTCAGCCTGAGCCTAACCGAAGGACCTGACGATTATCACTAGGCCCTTGGGTTACGCTCAGGTGGCATTAGGCTACGAATCAGGCGCAAATAGTATTTCCATGTTAGAGTTAATGTGGGTAGAGGAAGCGAGTATTACGGTAAAGGCGTAGTGTTTGTTATGGAATCTCTAAACGTAGGATCGACGCACGTACCTAAGTGTGGTGTTAATCTAGCTATGAAAGCCCAATCGCCCTTTTCTCAGATCAAAGCCCTGCTCGCTGGCTTATGCCTGTCGCTGATAGTCAGCAGCGTCGCTTTTGCCGCCAACTCTTTTCGATTAGGCGCGATAATCAACTACCTTCTGAACGACCAAGCTGTGGCTACAACGCCGCCTGAATTTTGCCTCGAATCTAAAACCGGTGTTTGTTATGACATTGTCTATGTTCGTCAGATTCGCTTGGGCGACAATCAGAACACAACCTGGCCTGAAGTTTTTCACCCAGCAAGAATGAACCCTGGTGCTGATTTAGTTTTATTGCGAACCGATGGCACCGAAACGATCTTGGTTGACTGTGAGGTTTGTGGCGTCACCGATCCGTTCGTCTCGTTTGACGGTAAATGGGTGTTCTACAGCTTATTTCACGACTTGACCAAGCTAAACTCTCAGCGTGGCGACTTGCCAACGCTAGGTGCGGACATCTTCCGAATTAATATCGCTACTCGCGAAACACAACAACTGACGCATGGTGAATTCACCCCAAATACCGGCAACGGCAGGTGGGATAGAAGTAATCCACTAAACCCCAGTTCGTTATTTAACCGCCTTGGCTATGGAATACTAAACCTAGGGCCAATGCCGCTGCCTGGCAACAAAATTGCATTCAGCAGCAACCGTAATGGCTTTGTACCAACCAAAGGGTTTACCAACCCGGCCATGCAATTATTTGTGATGGATGGCGATGGCTCTAATATTCATGCGATCGCGCCAATGACGATTGGCAGCGCTCTGCACCCAACCATATTGAATGATGGAAGAATTATGTTCTCCAGTTACGAGTCTCAGGGCATCAGAGACCGGCGCTTATGGGGCATTTGGACTATTGACCCAGATGGTCGTAATTGGGCGCCCTTGGTGAGCGCAATGACCTCACCCAATGCCTATCACTTCTTTACCCAGCTATCGAGTGGCGACGTTGTTGTTGAGCAATATTACAATTTGAATAACAATGGATTTGGCGCGCTCTATGCGCTGCCGGCAACACCTCCCGACGATAGTAAAGCAAGCTTCGGCAGCCCTAACCCAGCATTGAACCCAGGAATTTTACAAACCAGCAGCGGCTCGCTAGTGCAATCAACCTTCAAGGATTCATTTACCCCGCAAGGTTATTACGCGATGACGCCAATGACGCATGCCGATGATAACGCGGCGCCAAACGACCCGCTAGGCGGCCCCAGAGTTGGCAAATTTACCCAGCCTTCCGCCGCGCCCTTTAACGATCTGTTGGTGGCCTGGACACCAGGACCAGCAAACGACCTTAACCGGCCGACCACGCAACCCTACTATGACTCCGGCCTATACGTTATCGACAATGCTGTGCCGATAAACCACCCCAGCGAGTTGCGGCTAATTAAAAATGACCCGAATTACAATGAGGCTTGGCCGCGTGCAGTGGTTGCCTGGAGCGCGATTCACGGTAATGCTGAACCAGTGACTAAGGAGTGGCTACCAAACGACGGAACCACCCATGCCGCATTACCCGCGGGCACGGCTTTTGGCTTAGTAGGCTCTAGTAGTTTCTATAAACGAGACTCGTTTCCTGGAAGGGGTAAGGCAGAGTTCGACGGCTTAGATCCATTCAATACCTCACAAAATGGATCGAGCAGCAACTGGAGCTGGCAAGGCGCCGATGCCGGCAAATATGATAACAGCGATATTTGGGCGGTTAGAATACTGGCGATGGAGTCGATAACCGACCGCCGCTATGGCCCCAACCATTCGCCTTCGGGCTTAGCCGGCGATTTCTACAGCCACGCTAATGAAAAACTGCGTATTTTGGGTGAAGTCCCTCTGCGTAAATTTGATCAGGACGATGCGCCAATCATGGACGCCGAAGGCAACCCTGACACCAGCTTTCTGGTAAAACTTCCGGCTGATACACCATTCACATTTCAGACTATCGATCGCAACGGCATGGTGTTAAATATGTCTCAAACCTGGCATCAAGTCAGACCGGGCGAACAGCGTACCGACTGTGGTGGTTGCCATGCACATTCGCAACTACCATTGCCTTTTGCAAACACCGAAGCTAATACGCCAGCTTACGAAGTCTTAAACCTAAGCGAAACGACGCCGATGGTTACCCGCGATAACGACGGTAATGTTGGCCTTGAAAATGTGCCTCAAGCACTCGTCAACCTAGAGTTTTACGCTAATATAAGGCCACTGCTACAGGACAAGTGTATTAGTTGCCACAACGGGACTCTGCAAGCGGGCCAATTAGTGCTTGATGACATTGCACCCGTTTCAGGTTCAGGCTTTCCAGGGGACTACATGCGCCTTGCAGACGATAGCGGTGCTGACTTTGGCTACCCGCCGGTAATACCGAATAAAAGTTGGCGGCAAAGTAACGCGAGCCGTTATATACGTAAATTTCAATCGCGAAGAAGCCTACTGATATGGAAAATATTTGGCCAACGCTTGGATGGTTGGAGCAACGCCGACCACCCCACCGAAACGACAGCTGGCGATGCCAACAGCTTGCCCAATGGCGCAAGCGCGAACTCAGCTGACTTAGATTTTATTGCCAGCACCGCTCACCCTGCAGGCGGCATGAGCAGCTTAAGCATGAAGCAAAAAATGACCTTTGCTCGTTGGATTGATTTGGGGGCACCATTAGACGTGTCAGTAGACAACGGTACCAACCTAGGTTGGTTTATTGATGACAACAAACCAACCCTTACCATTAGCAAGCCGCAACAAAATATTAATCGCTCGGCCGTTACTCAAATCGTGATTGCGGTTGCCGATGCTTATACCGGCATAGATTTTTCTAGCCTCTCGATTAAGGCCGACTTCACGGTTAACAACCATTCCGCCAACACTGAGCTGAGCCGGTTTTTCACCGTCATAGGGGGCGGCGTGTTGCAACTGAATTTAGACAGCGCCTTACCGAAAAATACTATTGAGCGACATATTTTCGCTGAAGTAAAAGATAATCAAGGTAACGTCAAGCGAGTAGATTTGCGCTTTTTTACCGCTGGCTAGTGACATGCTGTGCGTCACCTAGGGATGTTTGAACCTAGCTTTATTCTGCCTCTAGATCGATTTCTGTGGATAAGCCTTTAGCCAAGTATTCTGTCCCAGCCATGGTCAGGTGAGCATAGTCTGAGTACATTATTTTTTTATCTATGGGCGAAATAATTATGCACAAGCCGTTAGGGCACATGATCTGATATACATCAATAAACTCAGTATTTGATTGTTCAGCGATGTTTCGCAAAAGGCTAATACTGTGTTCAATGGCTGGTGATCTAAATGTATCTACAAACTCATTTAGCCCATCTTCCTTACCGTACCTGACAGCCAAGGTCGGAACGTCATGAAAGCTTGCTCTTGGACCAATGATAATAATATTTGCAGATGTATTGTGCTGCAAATATTCAATCGTGGCCGGCAGGTGAGAAAAAGCCGGCTCGCGCCATGACGCCGCCAAATATATGCTCGTCGCAGCTTTAAGCGGCCTATCGCTAAACGCCTTTTCTCGCACCTTATTACATGACTGTACCAGCGCCTTAGATTGACCATAGTCACCTGCCAAAACAGGTTGGCATTCCGCTCTTATTTTAAGCTATTTCAAGTTTAACCTGGGAGCGGCGGCCTTAAGCGCCAGCATTGTTCCTTCAGCAAAGCTATCTCCGATAATGTAATGCCGGGCAACATTTTCTTGATCCTGAAATGACGATTGGTGCAGGCTGACTAGCCTACTTCTACTATCACTACTGGCACTTAAGCCATCGGTGGCGTTTATTACAACATGAGCCCTGGCATTATATCGCCAGGGCCATCCATTACCGACCGAAATACTCGTTGCAAGCAATGAAATTAGCGCTGCAAAAAAAGCAACCCCGAGCCCTTTTTTGAGAGGCTTAGTGCTAGCCTTTGTCCGCCGGTAACGTTGCTCTACTTGATGATGCAAAGCCCATGCTAGTAGAAAAATAAACGGCACAACAATAACTAAAGATTTCGCGCCAATGCCGCCCAGCTTCCAATAACTCACCAATACAATAACCGGCCAATGCACTAAGTATAGAGAGTATGAAATTTTACCTAGCTGACGAAAAAGTGCGTTAGCCAACAGTGGAAAAACGATCGATGCGCGCCCATATCGAATCAACAGGGCCTTACCAACGCAAGGTATCAGGGCCATTACTCCGGGGAAGGCGGTTTGCTCACTGTACATTGCTATGGGTACTAGCATGAGCCCGAGCCCGGCAACGGCCGCTAATGATGTACGCCAGGTAGCGCTAGGGACATAACAGCATAAGACTAAAACAGCCCCAACCGCAAATTCACTGATGCGCAACGGCATCCAATAAAAGACCAATGTAGTGTATTGCGACAACAAGCCTTGTGCGGCCATCAAAGAAACCATTGCCAATAATAAAATACTAAAGCATGCGACCTTCTTGCCTTTTGAATACAACAAAAACAACAGTAACGGCCAAAGCAGATAAAACTGTTCCTCTACCCAAAGTGACCACGTATGTAAAAGAGGTTTTAGTATTTTAGCATCGTCAAAATAATCCGCTTCTGACCAAAATAAAAAATTAGAAACTGAAAAAACTGATGCTACCGAAGTACTACCTAATCTAGAGAAATGCTCAGGAGTAAGTATAAAATAGGAGGCGACTAGGGTCACCGCGATGGTCACGAGCAAGGCGGGTAATAAGCGATATATGAGCCTCAAATAGAAATCTTTGAAGCGAAACTTCCCAGCATCTAAGTCGCTGTATATATTTTTTGTAATCAGATACCCGCTAATGACAAAAAAGATATCTACGCCGACGAAACCACCACTGAAGCCGGGTATTTTCAGATGAAATAACAACACAGCTAAAACAGCGATGGCTCGCAGACCCTATATTTCAGGCTGGAATTTCCTTATCTTCGAAATCAAGACCTCACCTTGCGCCTACCTTCAGGTCTGTTAATGCGTAGCTAAACACAGCTGTTGTCTCGGCTCATAGAATAGCTCGCTCATAAAGGGTCTTTGTAGATGGGTTGATATATCGACTTTACATCGTTTAAGTTTATAGAGAGGCTAACATCAAAAGAGCCAACTAATACGATAGAAAATGCCTCGTGTGACTGGTTTTTGAGCCAAGCACTAGCTCTATCACTAAGGTGATATGAAGTAATCTCCATGTCAGCAGTTTCCCCTTACCCTTCTCGGCTAGACTGAGAACATTCGTTAGCCACACGCTAGTTACTGCCAAACTACTATCAAGTTAATAAGAGACGTCATGAAAAATTACACACTCACTCGAAAATTATTAGCCGCTGTTCTGCTACTCACATCAGTGACTGCCAAGGCCGATTCGCATGATGTATTTGGTACCTTTTATACCAAGGACAACGACTCGAAAATTCAAATAAGCGACTGTGGTGATGGCAGCCCATGTGGCAAGATTGTATGGGTTAACCCGAATACGATTGAAGAGGGTCTCGAAGCTCAAGATCTAAAATCAAAAGCCGGCGAGCCTATTCTAGGACTTGAAATTGTGACCGGCTTTATACGTAAAAAAAACGATTGGCGGGACGGCACGATCTACGATCCGGGCAAGGATAAAACCTATGCATCTCGTATCAAAAAATTAGACAACGGTACATTAGAAGTAAAAGGTTGTATTAGCTTTTTATGCGTCACTCAGATTTGGACTGAAGAAAAAAAGTCGTCGTAATTAGTCCGATCTATCGCTCTGATTAACTCTTAACGACTTTCTTAGTTGCTTTTTTTGCTGCCTTCTTAGCCACTTTTTTAGTCGCCTTTCTGACAACCTTTTTGGTCACTTTTTTAGTGCTTTTTATCGGCTTTCGATCAACCATTGGTTTAGGGCTAGCCAAGCCAGTAGCTTGCTCAAGCTCTACTAAAGACTGCTCCATGTATTCGATAAGCCGTTGCACTTGAGGCATAGATCGACGACAGGCGGTAATGCCAAAATCGACATTTTTATCATAAGACACAAGCGTAATATTAAGCGCGATGCCTTCAGTGACGATTGACGCTGGATACAGCCCATCTAGACGAGCACCATCCCAATACATAGTCTTGCGCGGCCCAGGCACGTTGGAAATAATAGTATTATAGGGTGGTAACTTACCCATTAAACCGAGCGGCATCAATAGCAAGCCAGGCGCCTGAATCAGCTGCAGCATCAGTGCGGCTTCTTTCGGCTTCATACCTTTGAACAACTCTTTACCGGCAACCATCGACGCTTGAATTTTTCTAAAGCGCTTGATCGGATCAGCGATGTCAGTGGCTAAGTCGGCACTGATTGCGCCAACC
>JBLHXJ010000098.1:0-9661 GCA_047629535.1 Arenicella sp.
TCGGCTGCACCGGTGGCCTCTACGCAACTAGCAAAGCAATTGACGAATTGTTGTTCTGGGCTTATCGATGTCTCGAACATGGTCGACCAGAGATTGGCCGCTCTTTCTCGTAGCGCAGTGAAGAAAACATCTTTATTGTTAGCGCCAAGCTGTTCCTCAAAATCGTAGTACATTCTCGCGAATAACTCTCGTACCGGAATTTTGTTTTCAACTAGCGTCTCGTCAAGGTCGAAGAAAACGGCTTTAAGTTTGTTGCTCATAATTAGTCTTATAAATAATGTTAGTAGCTTCGCGAGCTAGGAGAAAAAATTAGCTCGCTGATTATTAAGGAGTTAGTTTAGTCGTTCAAAGTTGCCGGTGCTTTCTTCCCATGCTCGTTTTAGCACGAATTCTCGATCTAAGCCTAATGGCAAGCCAGCTATTTTTATCGGTTGGTAGCCGGCGTCTTCAGATAAATCGCTTGAGTTAAGAGTAACTTCCAAAGCCGTGTTATTGGCCGCCGCTAAGCTGCCGATAAGTGCGAGTTGACGCATCATTCTTTGAAAACTTACTAGGCCCTCACGATTGCTTGTATCGCCATGACCGGGAATCACGGTTACAAAATCTAGCGCCAGTACAGCGTCTATTGTGGCCGGCCAAGCTTGCACTGAGCCGCCAGCTTCAAGGTCAATATTGGGGTAGTGTTGATTGAAAAACAGATCGCCGGTGACGACTGTTTTATCTTCTTCAAATAGCACCACTAAGTCGCCATCAGTATGGCCACGACCTGGGTGTAATAGGGTGATGGTTTTATTACCCAACCTAAACTGCTTTTTATTTACGAAGGTATCATTTGGCAACAACTTTGCATTGTCACCTTGCCAGTTATCGGCATCCAGAACTTTAAGGTGAGACAAGGTCCTTTCTGTGGATACAACTTGAATACCCGCTTTGAAACCCGGATTGCCATGGGTGTGGTCAAGGTGGTAATGGGTGTTCACCAGTAACACCACTTCTTTGCCGGTTAGCTGCTCGGCTTTTTCGCGTATTAACGAACCTTGCATCTTGAACGTCATGCTGTCGATCACGACCGCCCCAGCATCGGTGTTGAGTACCGTGGTGTTGCCACCTACGCCACGAATAACATGTAAATCGTCACTAATTTTTTCGACCGACAGGCTACGTATATTGAGCAACATATAGATAATGAAAATTGCGACCAGTATTAGCAGTGCAAGAACGCACTTTTTCCAAATTTTCATGCTAAGTGACCCTATCGGCTTGTTTTTATTGTTGTAAGACATTATAAACCATTTCTAATGAGCGTCGCGAAAACGGTTTCGCGTCACGCAGACGAGAAGAGATATGTCAGATACCCCATCAGCAGCGAGAATTGAACTAGTGCAGCTAGCCAACGGCGATATTGCTTTGCGTAACTCGGATAACCCCGAAGAGCCATTAGTCGTAATCACCATTTCTGATCAGGTTGTTGATCTAATGCCGATGGACAAAATCGATATTGCTCAATCTATGGTTGAAGCCGGTATGGAGCGCTATCGAGATATTCAGGTCGAGCGCGTTGAAGAGTCACAAACCGTCAACTCAGGGATGTTGCACTAATGTGGTACGCGGTAATCAGTCAAGACATAGACAATAGCTTACCGTTAAGGAAGCTACACCGGCCCGCGCATCTCGAGCGGCTAAAACAGCTCAGCAATGATGGCCGACTATTGGTCGCCGGGCCTCATCCAGCTGATGACAGCTCGGAACCTACTGAAGCTGGCTTTACCGGCAGCTTAGTGGTTGTCGATTTCGAATCACTTGAGGATGCCCAAAATTGGGCCGATACTGACCCGTATTTTGTCAATGGAGTTTATCAATCTGTGATGGTGAAACCGTTCATCAAGGTGCTGCCTTAAGTTTCAACAGGGCGGCTAATATAGGCGACTAAGGTCTCTTTTATAAGCTATCGAGCTTAGCTGTTGTGGCACTTACTGCGCAGAGCGCTCCTGAAACTGAAGCTCAGACAAGCGTTTGTATAAAGCCGATGTCTCTAGCAGCTCATCGTGTTTGCCTTGTGCCACTAGCTTCCCCTCATCTATAACTGCGATCGAATCAACGTTACGAATTGTGGCTAAGCGATGCGCGATAATTACCGTGGTTCTCCCCTGCATCAAGTTTTCTAGGGCTTGCTGAACTCGGTGTTCGCTTTCTGCATCCAATGCCGATGTGGCTTCATCAAGCAGTAATATCTTCGGATCTTTTAAAATCGCTCTCGCGATTGCAACTCGCTGACGTTGACCTCCTGATAAACGGACGCCCTGTTCGCCTAAGGAGCTTTCGTAGCCCTCAGGTAGCTTTTCTATAAATTCATGCGCATTGGCGGCTTTGGCAGCAGCGATTACTTGTTCTTTTGTCGCCTCGGGTCGGCCATAGCGGATGTTATGCATCACATCACCGCTAAATAAGGTTGGCTGCTGAGCAACAACCGCGAGCTGCGAGCGCAGGTCGATAGGTTGCAAGTCTCGGATATTTATATCACCTAGCGATATGCTGCCTTTGTCTGGGTCATAGAATCGTTGTAATAATTCGAACACAGTCGATTTGCCGGCCCCTGAAGGTCCGACTAAGGCTAATGATTTACCTTCTTCAATGGTTAAACTTAGGTTTTCTAACGCCGCTTGATCTGGTCTAGATGGGTAATTAAATGTGACCCTGTCGAAGATTATTCGCGAGCCAATGTTGTCAGTGCTTTTTGGGTTTTGAGGTAATTCAATGGCACTCTTGATCGACAATAGTTCGAGTAATCTTTCGGCGGCACCGGCCGCTCGTTGCACTTCTCCGATAACTTCCGAAATTGTCGCCACCGAACCAGCGACTACAATTGCATAGAACACGAATGCGCCTAGCTCACCGCCAGTCATGACGCCGTTGATCACGTCGTTGCCACCGACCCAAAGCATTGCCGCAATGGCGCTGAAAATGAGCGAGATAACTACGGCGATTAGCATTGCGCGTTGTTTGATCCGCTTACGAGCAATGTCAAATGCCCCCTCAACGTGGCCGGCAAAGGCTTTACGCTCGTTGGCCTCTTGGGTATAGCTTTGTACTGTTTTGATTTGCTGAATGATTTCACCGGCATGGCTGCCGACATCCGCAATCGTGTCTTGGCTGGCGCGAGATAGTGTTCTTACTCGGCGGCCGTAAAGTAATATAGGCACTAGCACAATTGGCACACCCGCTAGTACAAAGGCGGTGAGTTTCAAGTTGGTGATTAGCAATAATACTAATCCGCCAATGAAGGTTAGAATTGACCTTAATGCCATTGATGCTGAAGAGCCAATAACGGTTTGTAGCAGCGTCGTGTCGGTGGTCAGTCTGGACATGATTTCGCCGCTTCGATTCTCCTCAAAGTAGCTTGGGTGTAGTGTGATTAAGTGATCAAACACCGCTTGGCGAATATCCGCTGACACTCTCTCGCCTAACCACGAGACCAAATAGAATCGAGCGTAGGTACCAACCGCCATTAGTATGGCTATTGCAACAATGAACAGCGCGGCATTGTTCAACTGCTCGAACGATCCGGCAACGAATCCGTCATCGATCAGTATTTTAACCCCTTGCCCCATTGCCAGAGTTATACCTGCTGTGAACACCAGTGCGCAGCCCGCTGCTACCAGCGTGCCTTTATAATTGAGTAGGAATTTGCCTAAACGAAGCAGTACCGAGTTGTTTTTGCTGGCCATTGATTAGTTTCTTTGGGGGTTGTTGAGCTAAGCTTTTGAGGGCTCGATGGTATTACGCTAGGGAAATGTCTTTAAATTCATAAAGACTCATTTGCAATAACGTTGTAATGGCCGAGCAAAGGTTTTAGCAGCAGAACTTGAAACATAGGGTGTCTTTAGCAGACTTCAATGCTTATGCGGCCACGATTCGCTATGGCGCTGTAAGTCATGCATTTTAATTTACTATTCTATGCGGCTTCTTTTGCATTAAAATTAACGAGTTGATGGCACTAATTTCTGCTGACCAATGTATTGTATAGCTATCTAAATTTCATATCGATTCTTATGACACAACTCCATAGACCTCTACTTAAGACAGCGGTTTTACCTCGACGTACAATCTTCAAGCTTTGTGCCATAGGCTCTTTTGGGCTGATGCTCAATGCCTGTAGTGACGGCAGTGATTCGCCTGATGCTCAGATTGAGTCCGTGTCGAGTTACATCCCAACTCTCTTTATTAGCTTTAAAGACGGTCCGAATGCAGGGCGCCACCCATACGTTGTAGATGGCAATCCTGGCAGCAAAGTACAGCTTGAATATAATCCAGATACTAACGTTACCTTGCTAGATCTGCGGGGTTTAGTCGCTGTCGAGGGTGATCTACGGATCGATGAGCTGACGCGTTTTAATTCAGGCGAACTGGTGCTTGGGGCAAATAGGGCCTCCACTTGGCGCTCAGAATCAGCCAATAATAACAAGCAATGCGGTGTGTTGAATTTACGCGACCATGAAAATACACAAATTTATAAAAATGGTTTTGGACGCTATAGTCAATGTGGTACGACCACGATTGATCTAGTCACTGATTGGAGGAATAGCGAAGACTCCGTGACCAAGGTTCGCGTTATCAAAGGCTCTTTTAGTGATCGAGTTAGATTTCAGGTGTCGATGGATAGCCAAGCGTTTAAACGCTTTGAAACCGAGGTTACGGTCGAGTTCGATATGTTGCAAAAAACCGCAAGACTATTGAAGTAGAGCTTTGTCGCTAGCTAGTCGGCATTGGCTGAGTAAAGTTTCGGTCATTTTTTTAGTTTAATTTACTGATCAACGAATCGTATATTTAAATTTTTCACAGTTCTACTGTTAAAATCCTTTACTATCAAGTCGGTTCGCCAAATCGCCATCACTAAAATAGTTAACAGACATTCGTAACATGCCAATCTTATCCTCCATCGAAATAGAAAAGTCATACCTTCATTTTTCGGCTGCTCATTTTACAATTTTTTCAGCCACTAATCGTGAGCGATTGCATGGGCATAACTGGCGTATTGCCGTCGAGATTACCGGAGAGATGGGCGATAACGGTCTTTGTTTTGACTACGCTATTTATAAGAAAATTCTGAAGGACTTGTGTGCCCAATACGATGAGTACACTTTGATAGCCGATCAGTCGCCCTACTTGAACATTACGGAAGATAGCCAATTCTATTATGTAGAGCACGATGGTCGTACTCAGCCTCTATTGAAAACCGACACAATTTTGATGCCAGTGCAAAATATTACTATTGAAGCTTTATCAAATTATTTTTTGCAACAGATGATCGAAGATCAAGACCATCTCGATGAGTTAAAGATCCATGCGTTTGAAATGAGAGTCTCGTCTGGGCCGAATCAATGGGGCATTTCTCGCTGGAGCCGCTGATGCATGAATTTGCAATTCCGAGTAGCTCAATCCAAGAGCGCCGCGAGCGAGTATTTTTAGTCCTTGCTGGCTTCTTCTTGTGTGCTATGACCTTGCTAAATGTGATTGGCATCACGCGCTTTGTTCAAGTAGGTCCAATGCAGTTGGCGGTCGGCGTGCTGGCATACCCATTGACATTTCTCTGCACTGACTTGATCTCCGAACTATATGGCCGCGCCCGTGCCAATTTTATGGTTACGGTTGGTTTAGTGCTGAATGTCTTTATCTTAGCCATAATGTGGCTAGGTAACGCCTTACCGGCAATCGACCCGAGTGTTCAGCCGCCATGGCAGACATTGTCTCTTGCTAGCGATGTCGGGCTGCCTGACGGTTCCTCTGTGAGCGGTTCTGTGGAGCTATTTACGTTGATCTACGCGAACACTGCTGGCGCTGTATTCGCCTCAATGTTGGCATATGTGCTTGCACAATACGTCGACGTATATTTGTTTCATTGGATAAAAGAAAAGACTAACGGTAAGCACCTTTGGCTACGCAACAACGGCAGTACCTTGATTAGCCAGGCGGTTGACTCGGTGACCGTTATTAGCGTTACCTTCGGCGCCGTGTTGCTAGCCGGTGATATGTCGCTTAGCGTTGTTCTCGGTTTAATGCTGGGCAATTATCTATTTAAGATGGCGTCGGCATTGGCCGACACACCGATCATATATTTATTAGTACATAAACTCCGGCCTTACCTTGAACTTGATGAGTTTGAGGAAAAAGCGGCCGGCTCAAGTAAATCGCAAGGAGATTAAGTTGTGAGCAAAGTTCTGGTAATTACAGGCGCGAGTAAAGGTATAGGCCTAGCGACGGCTAAACAATTTTTGGCTCGAGACTATCGCGTAATTAACCTTTCGCGTTCAGCCTGTGAGGTTGACGGTGTGGTTAATTTTTCGGTAGACCTGCTCAGTCACCACTGGGTGGCCGAGCTGGGCTCTGCTTTAGTCGAAGCAGTCGGCACGCCTGAGAAAATTGTGTTAGTTCACAATGCCGCTATGATGACAAAGGAAACTGTCTCTAGTATCGACGGCGATACATTGAGACGTGTTTTACAGTTAAACGTGGTGGCATCAGCTGAACTGAACGCCTTATTAATACCCAATATGAAACAAGGCTCATCAATCGCCTATGTTAGTTCGACCCTTGGCCGCAAAGCGGTTGCTAATACACACGCTTATGTGGTGTCAAAACATGCGGTCATAGGTCAGATGCGAGCCACTTGCCAAGACCTAGCCGGCAGCATGATTCACACTGCGGCAATTTGTCCCGGCTTTACCGAGACTGAGATGTTGCGTGAGCACTTAGGCGCTAACCCTGAGATTTACCAGCAAATCACCTCAACTATAGCGCATGGCCGCTTAGCTCAACCGAGCGAGATCGCCGACGTGATATGGTTTGTTAGTCAAAACCCGGTCATCAACGGCGCTATTTTGGACGCTAACCTTGGTCAAATTGAGACCTAAAGCAAGCATAAATGCTCGCTCTAGAATTTTGCTTCTAAGGTGTTTGTCGCCTTAGCAGCAACCCTCTATAATAAAGCTCAACGCTACTACTCAGTTATCTCTTGAAACAAACTCCCCTCAAATTAAAAGACGAGCTAGATTCTCATGCCTTGGCCACCGCCAGCTTAGAGAATTTGTATCGTATTTTCACCGTGCCTGAAGCCCCCAACAGCACGCTTGGCGCAATCGACAAAGAAATCTCAGACAATTTGATGGGCTTTTTGGGCGACCGTATTGTTGCTCGCGAGCGTTCACTGACGGCAATCGAAGAAGATTTTTCCAATCCTGAGATACCTGAAGTTCCGCAGTTTGTATCGGACTACACTGAATTCGTTCTGGATAAACTAGTGGCGCATTCGGTGCATACCTCGGCGCCTGGGTTTATTGGCCACATGGCGACCCCGATACCTTACTTCATGTTGCCTTTGTCGCGCATCATGGTGGCGCTTAATCAAAATTTGGTAAAAATTGAAACCTCGAAGGCCTTTACTCCGCTTGAGCGCCAAGTTCTTGGAATGCTGCACGGGTTAGTCTATGAGCGTGATGACGATTTCTACCGAGAGAATTTACATAATAGCCGACGTGCATTAGGAACGTTTTGTTCTGGCGGGACTACCGCCAATATTTCGGCGCTTTGGGTAGCTAGAAACCAAATGTTTCAGCCAACATCGGATTTTGCCGGTATCGCCAAAGAAGGCTTAGCCAGGGCGCTCAAGTACAAAGGCTACGACGATGTTGCCATTGTTGTTTCCGAGCGCGGGCACTATTCATTAGGCAAAGCAGCGGACGTGTTGGGTATTGGTCGCGATAATGTCATATCGATTAAGACCGATAGAAATCATAAAGTCGACGCCGAGGCGATGCGCGTCAAGTGCGCTGAGCTAGTCGCCAACAATATTGGCATTATCTCGATTGTGGGTATTGCCGGCGCGACTGAAACTGGCCAAGTTGACCCGCTCGATAAGCTAGCCGAAATAGCCGCTGAGTTTGATACTCACTTTCATGTAGACGCTGCATGGGGTGGCCCGACCCTGCTATCGAACACACATAAGCATGTAATGAAAGGCATCGAACTAGCCGACTCGGTGACCATCGATGCCCACAAGCAGCTCTATGTTCCAATGGGCGCTGGTATGGTGGTATTCAAGGATCCGACCGCGATAGGTTCAGTAGAGCATCACGCGGAATACATTCTTCGTCCTGGTTCAAAAGATCTAGGTCAATATTCTATCGAAGGTAGTCGACCCGGAATGGCCATGCTGGTGCATGCCGCGTTTCATATTATTGGTCGTAAGGGATACGAAATTTTGATCGATCAAAACGTTGATAAGGCCAAGGCTTTTGCCCGAATGATCGATGCCGATGCCGATTTTGAGCTGATTACCGACCCTGAGTTGAATATTCTGAATTACCGCTATGTTCCCGCTGAGGTTCAAGCTCGGCTTGATCGCTCATCGCATGAAGCGCAAAAAATCATTAATGAAGTACTCGACCGAGCCAACACGCGGGTGCAAAAGCAACAGCGCGCGGCTGGCAAAACCTTTGTTTCGAGGACCCGTTTTTCGCAACATAAATATGGTGGCGAATCGGTCTCGGTATTTCGAGTTGTTATCGGTAACCCGATGACAACCTTAGAAACCTTGGGTGCAATATTGGAGGAACAGCTTAACCTGGCCAAGCGTAAGGGAACAGCCGAAATTATTGACGAAATTGCTACGCTAGCCGACTAGGCATTAAAAACAAGAGGCTACCGAGCACGCAATAGCCTCGATTGCTTTATCGACACACCGGTCTATTGGCGCTGCATATAACTTCTCTATATAAGGCCGTCGAGTCACGTAGTTCTTTCATAGTGAAAATTCTCGCACTGTGCGCCGTGGAGATTTTGTCGATATCAATGTTTAGCATTTCTAGCTGACCTAGCAACTCGAAGCTTGACAAGCTCGCAGTCGGTAAGCCGCTTGCGAACGGCGAGCCAAAATGATCAGCGATAAACACCGTCTTCGCTGCCGGCGCATACATCAGCAAATAGCTCTCAGCATGTGAGCTAGAAATTTCATAGACATCAATGCGATTGCGGCCATCACCCAAAGTGGTTCTAGCACCTGAACGATAGAATAAAGTGTCATTTGGCTCTGCGGTCATCGACTGCTTGATAGCGTCAATATTGTCAGCCACTGTCACTAGGCGTGCTCCAAGCTCAACTGCCTCGTCTAAACCAGCAATATGATCCGAATGGTGATGCGTTACTATTTTCTGGCTAAGCGGCTTAAAGCGTTAGCTTGCTGTGTGAAAGCTGTCTAGGCGTGCCGTCAAACCAGCGTAACCACCGGCTGCGATAATGCCAATAGAAGTATCAGCGAACAGTGAATAGCCGCCATTTTGACCGACGCGGTATACACGGTCAGATATCTTATTAATCACCATTTCAGTGTCATCGATGCGTTCGCCCTCGGCTTCAAAGCCGCTTGGTAAGGCAACACTAGATGGCTCTATTGGCTGATTGAACGTCAGGGTATGTTTAGTGCTAATAAGGTTGCTTGACCGTCGATGAAGAAATTGATGTTGGTCGCCGATACCAGACCGTCAATCTTGATGTGACCCGAAAAAACATACGACAGATCTCCCAGATTCGGATTCTCGCGCACCATTTCAGATATCAACAAGGTTTCTGCATCGATGTACAAATTTAGCTCAGAGCTGCTGGGAAATGG
>JBLHXJ010000099.1:0-9655 GCA_047629535.1 Arenicella sp.
TGAACTCGCTCGAGACCGAGTCTCCATTGGCGTGTCTTCTTCGGCTGATCAATATCGTTGGGAGACCCAAGTTTCTAATGGTAAGTCGGCGGTATTTGAAAGTTTTGCAAATGTCTTAATCGCTAAACAAAACCTTAATCGGGTTCTTAATCGAGATATTGCCGCTGAGTTAGAGTTGATGCCCTTAGATCTTGATGGCTCTATGGTCTACAGCACCGATGAAATATTTAAGTTGATGGACAATACCGACACCTTCGAACGTATGTATCAATTTGGTCTAATTAAGTCATTTGAAGGCACACCAGAAATCCAGAGATTAGAGTCGATCATTCAGGCCAAGCAGCGAGAGTTGAAAATAGTCAAGCGACGCAATTGGTTGCCTGAGGTGAGTTTGACCGGGCAGCTGTCTGAAAATTTAGACAATAGTTCACAGCCGGCGAATGACCTTGATGGTCGAGACTGGCAGCTTATGCTCAACGCACGAATACCTTTTTACCAAGGCGGCCAGACTCGCGCTTTGAAGAAACGCGCTGAACTTGAGCTGGCTCAACTAGAGAATCAACTTGCCGCCTTAAAGCAGAGTATTTCGCAATCGTTAAGAGCAAGCATGAATACTTTGATCACGTCCTTGTTCAACCTTGAATTCAGCAGTAACGCCGCTGTCGCAGGTTCAAAAAGCCTCTCGTTAGTAACCGATGCATACAGCAAAGGAGCGGTTCCTGCCGTCGACCTACTGGATGCACAAAATGCCAGTATTAGCGCCAATTTGGCTGAAGTACAGGCATCTATTGGCTTCTTTAGGGCGAGCATAGAAATGCAGCGAGCGATTGGAGTCTTCGAGTTTCTAATGAGTGATGAAGACAAACAGATAATACGTGAAGAGATAGCAACTCAGGTGGTTTTGAAATGAGTCCTTTAAAGAGAAGATGGCTTGGCAACAAAGCTCTATCCCTATGGTTATTGCTGGTTACTTTTGGTCTAACTGCCTGCGGCCAAGCCGACGAAGAACAAGAAATAGTCGTAAGACCGGTGCGCATTGTGGTTGTAAACGAAGATGCAACGGCGCACTTAAAGACATTTTCGGGTGTCAGTCGTTCGGCCCAAGAATCGCGACTAAGTTTTAAAGTGAGCGGCACTATTGCTCGAGTCCCAGCTAAGGTTGGCGACCGTATCGAGGCCGGTGCAGTGATCGCTAGCTTAGATGCCTCGACCTATGACTTACAGTTACAACAAGCGCAGGCTACCGTCGAACAAAGCCGGGCCTCGTCAAGAAATGCTCGCGCGGCTTATCAACGTACTCGAGCCTTATATGCGAATAATAACACCTCATTGGGTGACCTCGATGCATCGCGTGCAAATTCTGACTCTGTCGCCGCGCAATTGCGCGCTGCGCGTAAATCGTTACAGTTAGCCGAGTTAAACTTGTCTTACACCAAATTAACGGTTGATGTTGATTGTGTGGTTGACTCGATCTCGGTCTCGGTCAATGAGAATGTCTCAACTAATACCGAAGTGGCACGCGTCAACTGCAGTGACGAGCTCGAAATTGAAATTGCCGTTCCCGAAAGTGTGATCGGCGATTTAGATAATGGCAAGGTGGCGAAAATAAAATTTGATACGATCGCCGGTATTGATTTTTCTGGCAAGGTGATTGAGGTCGGCGTTGGTGCAAGCGGACTGGGTTCGACCTTTCCGGTAACTATCTTGGTGGATGGTAACAACAGCTCCGATATTCGCCCTGGCTTAGCGGCTTCTGTTTCGTTTACCAATGACGTCGACTCAAAACGAGACTATTTATTACCCTTGTCCGCGGTTGTCCAAGGCCCTGAAGGTGCGTTTGTGTATGTGGTCAACCCTTTGTCCGCCAACGAGCTAGAATCCGAAGGCACGGTCAGCAAAAAGGCGATTAGTTTAGGCGCGCTACAGACTGGCGGTATCGAAGTGTCGGCGGGGCTATCAACCGGCGACAGAGTGGTGGTGGCCGGAGTCTCCTTTGTACGCGAAGGCCTGATGGTCTCTTTTTAGGCTGTTGGGTCGCTGAATATGAATTTAACTCAAATAGCGGTTAACAATAATCGAACTCTGTTGGTGTTGGTGTTTGCTCTGTTCGTGACTGGGATATCCTCGTTTTTCAGCTTGCCGAAACAACAAGATCCAGGCTTCACTATTCGTACGGCCGTAATTAGCACTCGATTTGAGGGGGCTAGCCCCGAACGTGTTGAGCAGTTAGTCACTAAAAAAATCGAAGAAAAAGTACAAGAGATGCCGGAGATAGACTTTATCACCAGCGAATCTTTGCCTGGTATTTCAATTATTCAGGTTAACTTTCAGGAGCGCTATACCAATATGCGGCCTATCTTCGACAACCTTAGACGCAAGGTCGAAGATGTACAAAGTCAGCTTCCTGAGGGCGTTCGGATGCCACAGGTTAATGATGAATATGGCGATATATTTGGCAGTGTTTATAGCCTCACAGGCGAAGGCTTTAGTTACGCCGAGCTATTAGAGGTTGCCGATCAAATTCGCGATGAACTGCTTAAAGACCCCGACGTTGCTAAGGTTAATATTCATGGTGCTCAGCAGGAACGCGTTTTTATTGATTATAAAAGCGCCACATTAAATGAGCTGGGCTTATCGCCGCAACAGCTTGCTGACATTCTAAGCCGCGCAAATATTGTTTCAGCGGGCGGTAATATTGTCAGCGGCACCGAGCGCATCACGCTGGAACCAACTGGAAACTTCGAGAGTATTGAAGACATTCGTCGTACCGTCATTTCGATACCTGAGGTTGGCCTTGTGTATCTATCGGATATTGCCAACGTATATTTAGACTACGAAGATCCTCCTAGTAAGTTGACTAGGGTCAATGGCGAAAGCGCTATGGCAATCGGTGTTTCCATGCGAGAAGGCGGCGATATCCTTAAATTAGGTGCTCGCTTAGATGCATTGATGCCGGTGCTAGAGCGTGAATATCCATGGGGTATCAGTGTTGAAAAAATATGGTTTCAAGCCGACCTGGTAGAAGTTAGTATCGACAATTTTGTCTCTAGCCTGAGTCAGTCAGTGATGATAGTGGTTGTGGTGATGTTGATTTTTCTTGGCTTTCGCACTGGTTTAGTGGTGGCCACGCTGATCCCATTTACGATGATGATTTCGTTTTATTTCATGCAAGTATTCTCGATTACGATTAACCAGATATCGTTAGCTGCGTTGATTATTGCGCTTGGTTTGCTGGTCGACAATGCCATCGTAATTGTCGAATCTGTCTTGGTGAAACGCAATGCCGGCATATCCGCTGTGCAAGCGGCAGTCGAGTCAGGTAAAGAGCTCGCCACGCCCTTGCTGGTATCATCATTGACCACCGCGGCGGCCTTCATGCCGATCGGTTTGGCTGAGTCGGCGGTTGGAGAGTATACGTCTGATATCTTTTATGTGGTGGCGATTGCATTATTAGTGTCATGGTTTTTGGCAATGACGTTTTTGCCGCTACTATCCATGGTCGCAATTAAAGCACCAGCCGGTGGTGATGCAGAAGATGCTTTAGACGGGCCGTTATACAGCGTCTATAGCAAATGTCTAAACTGGTCGTTACGCAACAGACCAATATCGATAGCCGCTATCTTAGTGGTATTTCTACTATCGATAATGTTGTTGCGATTTGTCCCGCAGATATTTATCGAGCCTTCGGAAGACCCGGTTTTTACCGCCAAGCTAGAAATGCCTCTGGGTACTTCTATTCAAACCACTACGGCGATGGTTGAAGACCTAGATCGCTTCATTAAGCGCGAGTATGCTCAGGCCGATGGCGATACGCCGGCCGCCATGACCAGCTGGATGACTTTCGTTGGTGAAGGTGGACCACGCCTAGCGCTGACATTAAATCCGCCGAATCAAAACCCGGCCAATGCATTTTTAATAGCCAATACTCGCGATGGGCAGGTAGTCGATGAGGTTATTAACGGTATTGAGGCTTACCTTACAAAGGCTCAACCTGACTTATCGAAACAGATATCCCGTTTAGAGAATGGTCCTCCAGTGGGCTATCCTATAGTGATGCGTATTCAGGGTGACGACGTCGATCAGCTGTACAGCATTGCCGATAGCATGACAGCAATATTGTATTCGAACGCTAAAGTGCTGTCGGTAAAAAATTCATGGGGTTTGCCGAGTAAAAAGCTCCGAGTCGAAGTCAATCAAGAACGTGCACAGCGAGCTGGGGTTAGTAGTTACGATGTGGCGTATTCCTTGCGTGCAAATTTACAGGGCCAGCAACTATCGCAGTTTCGAGACGAAGACGATTTAGTGCCAATTATCTTGCGCGCTGATGTTAGCGACCGAGAAGATATAAGTAAATTAGATGGGCTTAGCGTCTATTCTCAATCGACCGGAAATATCGTGCCACTGCGGCAAGTGGCCGATGTAAAACTAGTCTTTGAAGCTGGTGTAATTGAACATCGAGACCGAGTTAAAACCTTGTCACTTAAGGTTCAGCTCAAGCCCGAATTTAATGCCGCAGAGGTAACCGCTGAAATCGAGCCATTGTTGGCCAATCAATCAGCCCTATGGCCTGATGGTTATCAATATGAACTGGGCGGTGAGGCTTCCGAGTCTGGCGATGCAGGAGCCTCAATCGCGGCTAAACTACCCATCGCCTTTTTAGTAATATTGATGCTGCTGGTATCGCAGTTTAACTCGATACGTAGCCCGATTATTATCTTAGTGACGATTCCCTTGGGTTTGATCGGCGTTATTAACGGCCTGCTTGTTGCCGGATCTTCTTTCGGCTTTTTTACTATTTTAGGTATTATAGCGCTGTCAGGCATTATTATTAACAACGCCATCGTATTGATAGATCGTATTAATATTGAACGGTTCGAGCTTGATAAAGAGCCTAGAGACGCCATTATACATGCCTGTAAGCAGCGTTTACGGCCGATTATTTTAGCCACCGCAACAACGGTATTGGGTATGTTACCGCTGGTATGGGGTGGCACGGCTATGTTTAAGCCGATGGCGATCAGTATTATCTTTGGATTAAGTTTTGCGACACTGTTAACTTTATTAGTGGTACCCATTTTGTACTCTCTTTTTTATCGGGTGAGCTTTGCACAAGACTGAATGCGCGTTAGAATCGACCCGCTGAACAAATACAAAATTTAAATGCTCGAAAGAGCAAGAAATAAGCAAATCGGAGCAAAAAATGGCAGGTGTAAATAAAGTAATCATCGTTGGCAATTTGGGTAACGACCCTGAAGTTCGTTATTCTAATAATGGAGCCGCGATTGCCAACATCAGCGTAGCAACATCGGATAGTTGGAAAGATAAGAACACTGGCGAGCGCCAAGAGCGCACCGAGTGGCACCGAGTCACCTTGTTCAATCGACTCGGTGAAGTCGCTGGCGAGTACCTTAAAAAGGGTTCGAAAGTCTATATCGAAGGCAAGCTACAAACGCGTAAATGGCAGGACCCACAAGGTAATGATCGTTATTCGACCGATATCATCGCTGATCAAATGCAAATGCTAGATTCGCGTGGCGGCGGTATGGGCGGCGGTCAAGGTGGTGGCGGCTATCAACAACCGAGTGGCGGTCAGCAATTTGGAGGCGGTCAGCAGCAGGGCGGTCAACAACAAGGTGGCGCACAACAGGGCGGTCAAAAGCAAGGCGGGCAACAGTTTGGCGGTGGCCAACCAAGCCAAGCACCATCACAGCCAGCCCCAGCGACTGACTTTGACGACGACATACCTTTTTGACGGTCACCTAGGAGCATGCTGTAAAGAAGTAAATCTTAAGCCCTTGTTATTCAGGGGCTTTTTTATAGCCATCGAGACAGCCATCAACTTCGATTAGGCGCTTGGCGATAAGCTTTTTCATGCCTCACTAGCGAGCTTTGCGGATAGCGAGTTTTTAGATTAGTGCTAGTTAGATTCTCTGAACTGCGAATAGGTCGTTATCGTTTTTTACCGCTTAGTTTGTTTTACCATTGCCTAGGCCTAGAACATGTTTATTTATCTGATAGTCTTAGTCGATAAGTTATCCAATGCAATCTACTGCATCGACATAAGCGAAACATAGTCATAGAACTGTAAATGATAATTCGAGATATTTGATGACAGCTAAAGTCCAAACTTCAGGGCAGTTAGATAGCGACGTTAAAGTCGCCGGCTCGGTTGAGCAAGCTAGCGTCAGTGAAGAGCAGAGTAGTCGCAATAGACTGCAGGTGTTTTCCAAGTTCTTAAGCGACGTTGTGCTAAAAGATTTGGTCGCAGGTCGAATCACCCTTAATCATCAAAAAAGCGAATATCAAGCGGCTGTTCTATTTGCCGATGTCTCCGGCTTCACCAATCTGACCGAAAAATTAATGGGCCAGTACGGTCGAGAGCACGCGGTTGGAGCGGAGCATTTAACTTTTATGTTATCCGACTATTTTGACCATTTGATCGCGGTTGTGATGGCTCATGACGGAGACGTGATTAAGTTCGCTGGTGATGCAATGCTAATCATGTTTCCTTGCTCTGATGCTAAGCTTGGCTTAAGACGTGCGACCACCTGCGGGGTTGAAATGCAAAGGGTTGCGCGTGAGGTTTCGGCGCGAATTTTACAACAACATAAAGTGGTTCTAAGCCTCAAGGTCGCGGTTAGTTACGGCGATATCGTTGGCCTCGTATTGGGCGGTGTTCTGGGCCGTTGGGAATATGCGGTTGTCAGTGACGCAATTTCGGATGTAGGGCGTTTAGGTGATGCTGCACTGTCGCATGACGTGTTGATAAGTGCTCAGAATCTAGCATTGATTGAGGCCGCAGAAGTTGAAGCAGAAGCTCGCGATACTGAGGTTTACAATGTTAAGAAGACGCCAAAGTGGGACCTAGCAATTGAACCGCAGTTAATCGAATTGCCTCCCTCGCTGGAACCAATCGTACGTTGCTTCGTGCCGGCCGCTGTGGCCTCACGGATCGCTGCGGGTCAAAGTGATACAGCATTACTGGGAGCGTTACGCCGTATCAGCGTGCTGTTTATTAACTTGCCGCAGTTTACCACTGATATTTCAGCTGATCAGGCGCAGAAGATTGTTTCGACCATACAGCAGGCTTGTTATGGACAACGCGGCAGTCTGGATAAAATCAGCTGTGACGATAAAGGTGTGTCGATTATTGCTGGCTTCGGGGTGCCACCTATGTCGGCTGATGACGACCCTGTGCGGGCTGTAAAAGCAGCAATGAATATCAAAAGACTTTTAAATTCGATGGATCTGAGCGTGTCGATTGGGGTGGCTTCCGGGCCGGTCTATTGTGGAACATTAGGCGATAAGCATCGATGCGAGTACACGCTTATGGGCGATGGTGTTAATACAGCCGCTCGGCTAATGAGTATTGCCAATGACGGAGTGCTCTGTGATTCTATAACGGTGCAATCTTGTCTAGATCATATTGAGTTTGATCAAGGCGTCTCATTTAAGCTTAAGGGAAAAGATCTTGCTGTTGAAGTATTTCGCCCACTCGGCTTAAAAGTATCGGCGAGTAAAGAGAGCGTTTCAATTATTGGCCGCAAGCGCGAATTACGCGCGTTGATAGAGGCGGTTTCTGATTCTAAAGTTAATCAACATGCTCGGTCGGTGGTGATTGAAGGCGAGGCGGGTATGGGCAAGTCTGTTTTACTCGACGCTTTCAAACTGGATCTATCGAGTGAGCATGCCAAAGCTTTTTACCGTGCCAGTGCAAGTAACGTACAAATTTCTTTCTACGGCGTCTGGCGTGAACTTCTCTATCAAGCATTGGGCTTTAGCGGGCTCTCGAGTAATAGCGAGAAAGAGGCCTATTTGTTCAACCTGGCCGAGAACATCAGTAGCGTTCGACTCGAAATGTTGCCACTTCTGAATGACGTTCTGGGTATTAGTTTGGCGGAAACTGAATACACCAGCGGTATGCGCAATGAAATCCGTGCTGAGAACATTCACTTTCTGATCGGACAAATGTTGCAGCAAGAAGCGCAGACTAAAATGCTAACCATGATCATCGACGATGCCCAATGGATGGACTCGGCTTCATGGCGATTGTTAGACTCATTGATTAGAGACTTAACCAACACTCTTTTTGTCGTTGTTACACAACCCTTCGTGGGTGATAACCCCGCTAGTTTGGATAATATTCTTGAATTGAGTGGTACTCGAAAAATAATTTTATCGGCAATGGTTAAAGCGGATATAGCCGCTTTGGTGTGTCAACAGCTGAAAGTCGAGCTACTTCCAGATGCAGTATTGGATTTAATTCTCGAACGTGCTGAAGGGCACCCTTTGTATAGTGAAGTACTAGTCAACGACTTGCATGAGCGAGAAATTATAATTATTGAGGATGGCGTTTGTTCACTTGCCCCTGGCATTATAAGTGCGCAAGAAATCGAATTACCGTCGTCGATGGAGAGTGCAATTGTCAGCCGCCTTGAACGGCTTAGCTTGGAACAACAGTTGGCGCTTAAAACGGCCAGTGTGATTGGTCGTCAGTTTTCGATGCAACAGTTGCACTATATATATCCACTTGATAACGATCGAGAGTCGCTTAATTTAGAGTTAGATTCACTCAGCAAGATAGGCATGACTCAGGCTCAAGTTCGACATGTGGAGTACGGTTTTAAGCATCTTGCAACTCAGCGAATTGCTTACGATTCGATGCTCTACAGTCAGCGTAAAAAGATGCATCTCCAGATAGCCGAATGGATAGAGCTAAATAGCAATCATATTGAAAATAAGTACGCGGATTTGGCGCTGCACTGGCAGCGAGCAGAAGAGCCCGCAAAGGCGTTAAAATACCTGGGCCTAGCGATTGAACAGGCACATGAACTATTTGCTAACCGCGAGACGCTTGAATACTTGGGTCAGATCGAAAATCTGCTGGCTGACAATCAAATTTTTATACCTTACATAACCCGCGCACGCTGGAAAGGCATGAGCGGCGCAGCGCAACTCGCGCTTGGGCGTTTAGAGGAGTCTGGACAAGACTTTCAAGCCGCTCTTTCTCTACTGGGAATAAACCTACCGAAAACAAAAGTTGGTTTTCTTGTACTGTCGGTCGGTCAGATTTTGAAGCAAGTGAGGCATCGTTTTCTGCCATTTTTCGATAAGCGAGTGGCTCCTGACAAAAAACAAGAAAGCCACCTTGCCGCGACGATAATGGAACGGCAGTTCTATATTTACTATTATCTCGAAAATATAGGTGGGCTAATCTACACTTCTTTTGCGGCTACTAATCTATCAGAAGCTACGGCTGACGATACTGAGGCGTTATCTAGAAGTTACACTACTTTGGGTAATGCACTCGCGGCGATTCCATTATTGCGGCTGTCGATTTCATATTTTGCGCGGGCTAAACAAGTCGCCATTGCGATTGATGAGCCAGGAACGTGGGCTTGGTATTATTTGGCGACGGGCATGTCCAAAGCGGCTGTTGGCGATTGGGAAGGCCATGATAAAGCCTTGATTAAATCACAGGGCATGGCTGAAGCGCAGGGAGATCGCCGGCGCTGGGAAGAGTCTACTGCAGTTTACAGTATTGGCGGTTTGACCCAAGGAAACCTCCCTTCAGTACTCAAGACTGGCCATATCTATCAGCAGATTTACGCATCAGGGTTTAGTCGAGGAGATTATCAATCTCAATCTTGGGGTT
>JBLHXJ010000100.1:0-9577 GCA_047629535.1 Arenicella sp.
TGCTGATGTTGCCGGCCAAGCAATTCAAGTTGGGTTCAGCACCTATCTATATTTTCTTGCATTGATTAGCATTAGTTTGGGTGTCATGAACTTGTTGCCGATACCTATGTTGGATGGCGGACATTTAGCCAGCTACGTGGTCGAGCTGTTTGCCGGTAAACGATTTGCCCAAAAGGCGTTTATTGCCGTTCAGCCATTTGGATTGTTGATGTTGGCGGGGCTAATGAGTCTCGCTTTTTATAATGATATTTTAAAAATATTCAATTAGAATTACGACTGGCGAGAAAGTGCGTAATCTACTAAAGATAGAGCGTACAAAAAATCCGCGAAATATAACAATAACGATATTAAACAAACGTCTTTTGCTGATTTAATGCTTAGCGTATTGCTTGAGATAGCGATAAGCCGATGCAATTGACCATTACCAGATAGCCTGGGGCTATTGAGGAATCTATGATTAGAACACTCTGCACTAGATCAATTATGATAGCGTTAGCGATGACTGCGATGATGAGCAATGCCATTGCACAGCAATCGTTTCTGGTTTCTGATATTCGAGTCAAAGGCTTGCAGCGTATCTCAGCAGGGTCCATCTTTAACTACCTCCCGGTGAAGGTCGGTGACACTTT
Source organism: Arenicella sp. (assembly GCA_047629535.1). Taxonomy (GTDB): domain Bacteria; phylum Pseudomonadota; class Gammaproteobacteria; order Arenicellales; family Arenicellaceae; genus Arenicella. The sequence continues at coordinate 630 of JBLHXJ010000100.1, forward strand.
CGATGCGTCGGGTTCTTCAGATCTAATTCGTGAGCTCTACAAAACTGGCTTTTTTAAGGATATCGAGCTGAGTACAGAAGGCACTGCGATTGTTATTAATGTGGTTGAATACCCGTCGATAACTCAGATTGAATTTGCCGGTAACAAGTTAATCAAGGAAGAATCTCTGCGTGAGGCCTTGTCTGGAAATGATTTCATTGAAGGCCGAGTGTTTCAACCAAATATCTTAGAACAGGTCAAGCAAGAGCTTAAGCGTCAGTACCTAAATCAAGGCAAATATAATGCCCAGGTAGGAACCGAGGTTACCGAACTGCCTAGAAACCGTGTCAAAGTGAAGTTACACGTAAAAGAAGGCCCTACAGCTAAAATTAAGAAGATTAACATTGTCGGTAATGAGTATTTTAGCGACAAAATGTTACGCGATGAATTTGAGTCGACCGACAGTGTTCCGTTTTGGAAGTTCTGGGGATCTGCTGACCAATACTCGAAAGAGAAAGTGTCGGGTGATTTAGAAACATTGCGTAGTTTTTATCAGAATCAAGGTTTTTTAGATTTTAATATAACCTCGAATCAAGTCAGTATTTCGCCTGAGAAGGACGGCATATTCTTAACCGTCAACGTTGAAGAGGGAGAGCGTTACAAGGTTTCTAGTTTCGTGCTTAATGGCCAGCTTGTGGTGCCTGAAGATGAACTTCTGCCGTATGTGTTCATTGCTCCTGGCAGAACCTATTCGCGGCGAGATGTTGAAAATACAGTTGAATTTATTGGCAGCCGCTTAGCTGAAGAGGGCTACTCGTATGCCGAGGTAGTGCCTGTACCAGATGTCAACCGTGAAGAAAACACGATTGCGTTCTCAATCAATATTAAGCCTGGACGTCGAGTCTATGTGCGTCGTATTGATGTGGTCGGTAACACGCTGACCAACGACGAGGTTATTCGCCGTGAGTTGCGCCAGACCGAAGGCGGGGCATTTTCGCCAAGCCGTGTTAATCGCTCTAAGATTCGTTTGCAGCGATTAAGCTTTTTTGATGAAGTTGAGATTGAAACAGTACCGGTTGCTGGCCGTGAAGATCAAGTAGACCTGGAGGTTGTGGTTAAAGAGCGTCCAACCGGCCAGTTCTTGTTTGGTCTAGGTTTCTCTGGTGATGATGGTGCATTGATTCAGGCTAGTGTGTCGCAATCCAACTTGTTTGGTACCGGCAATAGGCTCAACTTTAATGTCCAGCGCTCGAACATTATAGAATCGATAAGCCTGCAGTACACAGATCCTTACTACACTAAATCTGGCATTAGTCGTACCATTGGACTGACAGGGCGGAGCATTGATTCCTCGCGCGCCAATACCTCTGAGTTTTTTACCGATACTTTGGGTTTAAACGTTCGCTACTTGTTCCCTATCAATGAAAGCAATTCATTTTCCTTAGGTGGAGGAATAGAACAAATCGATCTAAAAGTTGGCTTCAACTCTGTTCCTGAAGTTCGTGAATTTATTGCTGAAAATCCTGAAAACACGTTGTTTACCATGACTACGGCTTTCGCTCACGACACTCGAGATAGCTTGTTGTACCCAACATCTGGTCGAAATTTTCGCTTGTCGGCAGAAGTTACTGCCCCCGGAAGTGACCTTGAGTTTTATCGTTTAAATCTCGAGTCCGCCTACTACTATCCATTTACTCGAAAAGCAGCATTGAAACTTAGTGCTGATATAGGTTACGGCGATGGTTATGGCGATACCGAAGGGCTACCGTTTTTCAAAAACTATTTTGCCGGTGGTTCGCGCTCGGTACGTGGTTTCGAAGCTCGATCGCTTGGGCCTAGAGACAGCAGTCAGTTTCCGCAGCCTTTCGGCGGTAGTAAACGCGTACTCTTGAACGCTACGCTGCTTTTGCCAGTAGGTGATGGCGCATTGGATAAACGACTGCAGTTGTTTATTGATGGTGGCCAAGTATTCGCCAATGATCAAAGTATCGAATTAGACGATATTCGCTTTACCGCTGGTATCGGTTTTAATTGGATTTCTCCCGTTGGGCCGTTGTCGATCAGTTACGCGATTCCACTCAATGAGGTAGAACCAGATCCGCTAAATGGCATCCTTGGCGATGAAGTGGAAAAATTCCAATTTAGTGTTGGGTCGTTAATTCAATAGCCCGAATTTGTAAAACTAGAGCGGCATCTCATTAGAGTTGCCATTAACCAGAATTAGTCGTATCTGTAGTCTAATAACTAGCAGATGTGAACAATGTTTAAAAATTAAGAAATCAAAGGTATTTAGAAATGTTAAAACGCAGTTTATTCGTATTCGCCGCATTAGCCGCATGTATGCAAGCCTCCATCGCCTCAGCAGAGCTTAAAATCGGTGTCTACGATGCACGTACTATTCTCGAGTCATTGCCAGTTGTTCAAAAAGAATTTACAAATTTGAGCGCGGAGTTCGAGCCAAAAGAAAAAGAAATTGCTGATAAGCGAACGGCACTTGTTCAGTTGCAAGAAGATATTAGTAAAAACGCAGGCACTATTTACTCTGAAGACGAGTACAAGAATAAGCAGCTTGAGTTTCAAAGCAAACGCCGTGAATTACAGTTGTTAGCCGAAGATACAGAGCGTTTAGCGAATGTACGTCGTAACGAGGTGGTTCGTAAAATTCAAAGCTCGGTAGACCAAGAAGTACGTAAGTTTGCTGAAGAAGAAGGCTACGATTTAATCTTACGAAGTGGTGTTTTATACGCCGGCCCTAAAGTCAACATTACGCAAAAGATTTTGCAGCGTATGTCGTCAAAATAGTCGATGATTTGGTGGCAGAATTTAGGCGCTTTTAGTTAAGTTGCTGTCGCCAAAACTATTAATCGGGTGCTATAAATTACACCCGATTACAGACAGAAAAAGCTATACTATTGTCTGATATTGTTTGCAAGGCTTCCATTAAGGGAGTCTTTTGCGTTCTACAACAAGTTAAAAAAGGATCTGCCAAGTGGCCTTACTCGACATACATCAAATCAAAAATCTGTTGCCACATCGCTACCCATTTCTATTGGTAGACCGCGTGTTGGAGGCTGTGCCTGAACAACGTATGGTCGCTCTTAAAAACGTAACTTATAACGAACCGTTTTTTGAAGGCCACTTCCCGAGTCGCCCGGTTATGCCTGGTGTGCTAATCATTGAGGCATTAGCTCAAGCTGCCGCTTTAATGGCGAGCTATGGCCGTGAAGACATAGATACCTCGAATCGTATTTACTATTTTACCGGGATCGATAAAGCCCGCTTTAAGCGACCGGTAGAACCCGGTGATCAACTTATTTTTGAAGTCGAATTAATACGAAAGATTAAGAATATGTGGAAATGCAAAGGGGTCGCGAAGGTAGATGGCAAGATCGCGGCTACGGCGGAATTGATGTTTACCTTTAAAGATATTGAGGCCTAGATTATGAGCGTAAATATCCACCCCACCGCCGTAATTGAAAGTGGCGCAGAAATTGGTGCTGATGTTTCTATTGGCGCCTACTCGGTGATCGGCGGTAACGTCAAGATCGGAGATGGCTCAAGAATCGCATCACAGGTGGTGATTGATGGTCACACTGAATTAGGCGTAAACAATCAGGTTTTTTCGTTCACAGCGATCGGTAGCGAGCCTCAGTCGGTTTCTTATAAGGGTGAACCCACACGAGTTAAAATTGGCGATAATAATGTTTTCCGTGAAAATATTACGGTAAATCGCGGCACCATGGATGATGAAGGCATCACCACTATTGGCAGTAATAATCTGTTCATGGCCTATGTCCATATCGCTCATGATTGTCGTTTAGGATCAGATTTACTATTCTCTAACAATGCTAGTTTGGCTGGTCATGCGCGGGTTGGCGATTATGTGGTACTAGCTGGTTATACTTTAGTCCATCAGTTCGTTCGTATAGGCGAGCATAGTTTTTGCGGGGTAAACACCTATTGCACCTTAGATGTGCCGCCGTACATGCTAGTTGCTGGAAATAAGGCTATTACGCATGGCATTAATATACGAGGGCTACGCCGTCGCGGCGTTGATAAAGAAACTATTTTAGAGCTCAAACGAGCTTATAAAACCATTTATCGGTCGGGGCATACTATGGCTCATGCGCTCGATGAAGTGGCGACCCACGAATGGAACAGCCCGCAAGTACAAGCTCTAATCGATTTCATTCGAGATTCGAAGCGCGGTGTCATTCGCTAGACTTATGACACTCACCGGCAACGATGAGTAAGGTTAAAAGATTCATGAAAATTGGTATTGTTGCAGGCGAAAAATCCGGAGACTACTTAGGTAGTGAGCTAATTAAGGCATTCAAATTACGCTACCCGGATGCCGAGTTTGTCGGCTTAGCCGGGCCACTAATGAAACAGCAGGGAGCTATTTCATTAGCTGAAATGGATAAGATTAGTATCATGGGCATTGCCGGCGCGCTAAAAGGCGCGTTTGTAATTCTCGGTATTCGCAAAACCATTCGTGACTATATGCTTGAGTGGCGCCCCGATGTATTTATTGGCATCGACGTTCCAGATTTTAATTTGAGCTTAGAGATAAAGCTTAAGCAAGCAGGGGTTCCAACAGTACATTACGTTAGCCCTACTGTCTGGGCTTGGCGCGGCAAGCGTATTACTAAAATCAAGCGCGCGATTAACTTGATGCTAACGCTATTTCCGTTTGAAGAGACCTTTTACCAACAGCGTGACACTCCGGTCAAGTATGTTGGACACCCTTTGGCCAAACAAATAATCAGTTGGCAGGTAAGCGATGATGCTCGTCAGGCCATAGGCCTGCCCGCCAATAAGAGGCTGGTTGCGATACTGCCCGGCAGTCGCATGAGCGAGGTATCTCGCTTGGCTCCAGTGATGTTGCAAGCTTGCTCTGAACTTGCAAAAAAGTACCCTGATCTTGAATTTGTAATTCCGGCTGCGTCTGCAAGACTACATGATTATTTGGTCAATCAATTGAACAGCGCGGCAACCCCAGTTCGTGTTGTTCAAGGCTATTCTCATGATGTATTAGCACTGTCACATATCGCCGTCATCGCATCTGGTACCGCGGCCTTAGAGGCGGCCTTATTCGCAACACCGATGGTGGTTATGTACAAGGTTTCGAGACTGGAGCAGTGGTATGCGGCTCGAACAATGGAGGTTGAGCACTTTTCGATGCCCAATCATTTAACCAAGCCTCCGATTGTCAGCGAGCTAATTCAAGATCGAGCAACGGCTGACAATATGGTCTCCGAAGTATCTAAATTGTTAGACAGCGATAGCGCCTATCAGTCGATGAAGAGCGTACTCGCCGAGTTAGCACCTAAGCTCTCTGAAGAGTCAGGCGAGCTAGCGTGCGACGCTATAGAATCTCTTTTGCATATCGATGCCGAGGCGCGAACATGATCATCGCTGGTGTTGATGAGGTTGGACGAGGTCCACTGGCTGGCCCAGTTGTGACCGCTGCGGTAGTGCTACCCGAGCAGTTCGATTTACCCGGTCTAACCGACTCGAAAAAACTCTCGGCGAAGAAACGTGAGAGTCTGGCAGTGGCGATAAAAGAGCAAGCGATTGCTTGGTCGATGGGAGACGCATCGGTCGAAGAAATCGACCAAATTAATATTTTACAAGCGACGATGTTGGCGATGCAGCGTGCCGTTGCTGGTTTATCAGTGCCGGTTGACAAGGTTCTAGTGGATGGTAATCGTGCTCCTGATTTTGGCATACTGGCTGAGCCAATCATTGGCGGCGACGGTATAGAGCCATGCATATCCGCGGCATCGATTATTGCCAAGGTGGCACGCGATCAGTTGATGGCGGCCTATGCCACAAGCTTCCCTGAGTATGGATTTGAGAGCAATAGCGGCTACCCGACCAAGCATCATCGCCAAGCTCTGCAAGAATTTGGTGTTACTCCAATTCATCGGCGCAGCTTTGCGCCGGTTAAAAAATTGTTGAAGCTTGGTTAGCGAGCCTAAGTCAAGATTAATATTTTCAATCTTGAGTGTACAAAACTCTCCGAAAAATCTGCGATGGGTTTATAATTTGCGCATGCCTAAAACTTTCGTCCACCTACACGTACACTCAGAATATTCATTGGTAAACGGCATGATTCGTTTGCCCGCATTAATTGAGCAAACCCGTACCAACCAGATGCCTGCCTTAGCTCTGACCGACATGGGCAACTTGTATGGCGCGGTTAAGTTTTTCAATAAATGTATGGCTCAAGGGATTAAGCCGATTATTGGTGCCGAGGTGTACATCGAGAATCCAGATAAGGTTACTCAGCCTTATATAATGGTGTTACTGGTGCAAGACGAAGTCGGTTATGTGAATCTCTCAGAGTTACTCTCACGTGGCTTTCGCGAAGGCCAAGCGCAAGGCAAGCCGATAATTCAGAAGCAATGGTTAGACGGGAAAACCGATGGTTTGATTTGCCTTTCAGGTGGTATTCGGGGTGAACTAGGCGGCGCAATTATGGCCAATCGAGACAATTATCGCGAGCAAGTAATTGGAGAGTATCAAGCATGGTTTCCGGATCGCTTTTTTATTGAAATTCAACGTGTCGGCCGTCCTTACGAGGAAGAGTATATTGGTCAAGCGGCGCAGCTTGCGGCTAAGTTTCAAATTCCTTTAGTGGCTACCAACGATGCTCACTTTATGCGTGAGCAAGACTTCGATGCGCATGAAGTTAGGGTATGCATCAATGAAGGACGAGTGTTAAACGATACTCGTCGTGTCGTGCACCACACTCGTCAGCAATACTATAAAAACTCGGCTGAAATGATTCAGCTATTTGCTGATATTCCAAGCGCGATTGAAAATACCTTACTGATTGCCCAACGTTGTAATTTTGTGATTCGCATGGGCGAATACTTTTTACCGGATTTCCCTGTGCCTGAGGGTCAGACGATTGAGTCGCACTTGCGCAATGAATCGTTTACCGGGCTAGACATTGTGTTGCACCGGCGCTTTCCTGAAGGGCCAACCGCTGAGATGCGAGCTGAGTATGAAGCTCGCATGGAGTTTGAGCTTAAAATTATTTTGGAAATGGGCTTTCCTGGCTATTTCCTAATTGTTGCGGACTTTATTTTATGGGCTAAACAAAACGACGTGCCAGTTGGCCCTGGGCGGGGTTCGGGTGCAGGCTCTTTGGTTGCTTACGCACTAAAGATCACCGATCTTGACCCGATAGAACATATTTTGTTATTCGAGCGTTTCTTGAATCCAGAGCGTGTGTCGATGCCTGACTTTGACGTCGATTTTTGCATTGAGGGGCGTGAACGGGTAATCGACTATGTGGCTAAAAAATATGGCCGTAACAAAGTCTCGCAAATTATCACTTATGGAACAATGGCCGCTAAGGGAGTGATTCGCGACGTCGGCCGAGTGATGGGTTTGTCATACGGCCATGTAGATAGTATTGCTAAGCTAATCCCTTTTGACCTCGGCATCACCTTGACTAAAGCGTTAGATCAAGAGCCCGAGTTAAAGGATCGCTACGACAACGAGGAAGAAATTACTGAGCTGATAGACATGGCTCTGAAGTTAGAAGGCCTAGCTAGGAACGTCGGCAAGCACGCCGGTGGTGTGGTGATATCTCCCACCGATTTAACTGACTTTACGCCGCTCTATTGTGAGCATGGTAGCGACCAAATTGTCTCGCAATACGACAAAGACGATTTAGAAACGGTTGGCTTGGTTAAGTTTGACTTTTTAGGCCTAAAAACACTGACAATTATAGACTGGGCTGTAAAAGCTATTAATGCTCAGCGTGCGGAACTCGGTGAAGAAATACTCGATATCACCAAGCTGCCACTCGATGATAAGCCAACCTATAGTCTCTTAAAGAACGGTTTAACCACCGCTGTTTTCCAATTGGAATCGTCGGGGATGAAGGAACTCATTAAGAACCTTAAACCAGATCGATTCGAGGACATTGTGGCGTTGGTTGCACTCTATCGTCCGGGGCCACTTGGCGCGGGTATGGAGAAAGTTTATTGTGATCGTAAGCATGGCAAAGAACCGACTAAGTACGCGCATGAGATGCTCGAACCGATTCTCAACAACACTCAAGGGATTATTCTTTATCAAGAGCAGGTGATGAACATCGCTCAGGTGATGGCTGGTTACTCGCTTGGCGGAGCCGACATTCTGCGCCGAGCAATGGGTAAGAAAAAACCCGAAGAGATGGCTAAGCAGCGGGCTATTTTTGAGCAAGGCGCGAGCGAACGTGAGGTGCCACCCGAAGTTGCCAAAGAAGTATTTGATTTAATGGAATACTTCGCCGCCTACGGCTTCAATAAGAGTCACTCGGCGGCCTATGCCTTGGTCGCATATCAAACGGCTTGGTTAAAAGCGCACTATCCATCGCAGTTTATGGCCGCATGTATGTCGGCTGATATGGAAAATACCGACAAGGTTGTGATTTTGCTAAACGAGGCTAACGAGATGGGTTTAGCGGTTCAGCATCCAGACATCAATCTATGTGAGTATCAATTTGTGGCAACCGATAATAGCCACATCGTCTATGGACTTGGAGCAATTAAAGGTATTGGACGCCCCGTTATTGAGAATATCCTCGAGGCTCGTGAAGCGTCTGGTCGCTTTACAGATTTGTATGATTTATGTGCCAGAGTAGATGTTAAGCGAGTAAATCGTCGCGCCCTTGAGGCTTTAGTGCGAGCCGGGGCACTTGACGACTTGGGTGTTCATCGAGCTAGCTTGGTAGAGAGTATTGGCCTAGCCTTGGATGCAGCAAATCAGCAGGCGAAAAGTGTGCTTGCTGGGCAGAACGATATGTTTGGGATATCGGCTCCGGTGGAGACGGTACAAACCTATCAGAATGTGCCTGAGTGGAAAAAAGAAGATTTGCTGGCGGCCGAAAAGGAGACGCTGGGCTTGTACCTTAGTGGGCATCCAATCGATATGTACATTCAAGAGCTTGACCAGTTTACATCGTG
>JBLHXJ010000101.1:0-9564 GCA_047629535.1 Arenicella sp.
GGTGAGTTCGTACTTAAATTCAGCTTCGTTTTGAAACGCTAACGGATCAAATGATGGATGACCGTCGCCTAAATGCGCTTCGGCGATCGCAATAGTGTGCTCCAAGCGTAGCTTAACTAAGCTGAGCTTTCGGCGATAAGGTTCTTTCAGGTGTTTGTTACCCAGATATTTACTCAAGCGAATACCATCGCGCTCCATCGATGCGGTGAACTCGTCGGATAGCTGAACTTGATCAATGCTATGGGTTAGGATTTTGCTCAGATCATCGACTCGTCGAGCATATTCGGTAAGTACCTCGATTTGTTGCATACGCAAGGCGTTGCGAGTAATTTCCGGGGTTACAAACGGGTTGCCATCTCGGTCGCCACCAACCCATGTGCCGAAGCGTACGATATTCGGCAGGTTAATCGCTTGGCCACGGGCTTCTGGGTAGGCGTGTTTAATCGCGCTTTCGAGGTCACGATATATTTCTGGCAAGCAGGCGAAGATGCTTTCGCGAAAATAGTATAAGGAATTTTCAATCTCATCATAGACTGTTGGTTTTGATGGGCGTACCGCCTCAGTCTTCCAAAATATTTGGATCATAGCTTTTAAACGATGACGGAAGTCGGTTAGCTCAACCTCGCTAATGTCGACAGCCGTTAGGCCTTGATACTCTTTATGTATGCGTTGTAATGCTTCTAGAACAATCGGTCGCTTCGCCTCGGTAGGGTGGGCGGTAAAGGTTGGGTAATAGTTTAGATCACTGACCAGTTCGATTACTTGATCTAGTGATTTACCCGCACGCTTGAAACCTTCAACCGTATCTATAAACGAATTACTCCATGTGCCGCCACCTTCTTCTGAGGCGTCACGGGCTTTTTGGTTAGCATGCTCTTCAGAAATATTAGTGAGGTGGAAAAAGGTACTAAAGGCGTGAATAACTCGATCGAGCGCTTCAACATTTAAGCCGTCAATGGTGCTTAATAATTCTTCGAGCTTGTTGGCATCCGGCGTTGTTCTTTGACTAATAAACCCTTGCCGCAGTAATTCTACGGCATCGAAGACTTGCTGGCCTTCTTGTTCAATTATGACTTCGCCAAGTAAATCGGGCAAAATTTTGGCGTCGGCGCTGAGGGTATTAATGGGTGGGTTCACGGTTACCAGTCCTGCAATTAGTGTAATTTAATTACATTAATTGTAGCATTTCTGAAAGTCATAGCCATAAAGATATTGTCATATTGTTGATAGAAATGCTCTCAAACTGAGTGTTAAGTAGCTTTTATTATTAGAAAACCACCGCATAGTTCGACTTCGACCGGCCCTATGGTTGCTGAGCTACCAGTCAATTCGAATCGTGCGCTGACCGTGCAGCGGTAAGACATTTCTTGATGCTTGAAGGTGAAATCACTTATATAGCGGTTTTGCAACGGCTCCAAGTCGCCATCGAAGTCGTCGATGCGTCCGTTTGCAAAAGGGAATGGTGTATAGAGTCCAGGGCAGTGAACAGAGGTGGCTTGTGCTGTTTTACCGGAGCTGAGGTTATAGATATTAATGTCTGCATAGCAGCCAATATGTTCGTCGCCAGATAGAAATACTAATTTGTTTATATTCTGATCAACAACCATCGCTAGCATTTTATATAGCGAAACTGGGTAGCCATCCCAACCGTCTGAGCGTATACAACTGGCGGCGGAATTCTCGCTAGCATGGTTTAAACGATGGCGTGGTAAAAAAATTGAGCTAGAGAGAATAAACTTGATCTGGTTTTTATCTATCTTTTGCAACCAACTTTCGATAGCCGACTGCTGTGCCGCTCGCATGATTGTGGTGCTTTCTTGAAGAATGTTTGTGGCCGTTCTAGCACTGCGTTCAGTCCTTGTGTCACACATAAAGAAGTGGTGGTCATTGCGCTCAAACGAGTACCACAAGGGCGGCCGTGAGCCGTGCTTGTGTAGTTGCGTATTTGTTTGCCCACGCTGAAATTTTAGAAATGATCGAACGCCGATATCAAGCGTCTCCGCGAGTACTTTTTGTCGTCTTGGGTTGTTAGTCACAGGCTCCCAGTTGTCGCTTAACTCGTGATCATCTAGCATTGCATACAGTGGAAGTTTTCGTAGTACCGACCTGACATGTTGGTTCTCATATAGGCGGTAATAGGGCATAACGAATTGGTCAAACTTGCTGCTTGGGTCGAGAAAGCCGGCGGTGGCGTCGGCATAAATTTGGTCACCAAGCAATGCAATGAACTCTGGCTTATTCGTCTGCTTCGACTCTAAAAGCTGGTTCAGTTGTTGGTAAGAACGGTAGGCGATTTCTTTGTCTAGCATGCCAGCTGGATACTGACAGCTACCAATAGCAAAGCTTAGCGAAGGCTTTGTCTTGTTCAGCCTACCTTTATATTCGATAATGCTTTTTGCAAACTCATGCCTTACGTTGCGATTTGAGTTAATAAAATCTTCCACCACGCGATGAATAATTGACTGAAGTTCGAGCCGGTTAATGGTCTCGTTATCTCGTCTATTTACTAATACGCTTGCAGAATTGCTATTGCTTGGGTGTTGTTCTGCAGCGTTAACCACAATACTACTGTCGAGTTCGGTCAGGTCATCGTAGATCATCAGTGCTGCCAAACCGTCCATCTTTACAGAACCATGTTGTTGGTCTACAGGGTGCTCAGGAGAGCTCAACATTGAATTTGGCAAAGTAATGACGTGCCAGCGAGATACTTGTTCCTCTGAACTAGTGTTTTTAAGAGGCAAAGATTGAGCAATATAGCGATCTAAGATTTGCGCTTGTTGACTAGCGCCAGAACCGGCAATTCTCAGGGTGTCTTGGTCAAACACGATTGGAACAAAAATACAGTATGGTCTGCTTGCTCTGGCAGCGTTGCTGCCGAGCATAATCTTGCTCTCGCTATCGGCCGCTTTTTTGCTGTTCTGATCAATAATAATCGGCCCATAGGCCGGCGCTTCGACTACCCATTTGTAGGTCGATACGACCGCCTCGTCTGGCAACGCAGAGACACTGTCTTGCGGCTTATCTTGTTTGCGGTTGAGGAACTCAGTGATGTGTGGGAATACATCCAAATGCGCTCGCACACCGATAATTGAGTCTTGATGGCCGTAACTTTTTTTGTTGATAATAATGCTTTGGTAGTCCACGCCGGCTGCCTGAAAAACTTGTTTAGTGCGTTCACCTGTCGAGAAATCGATTAAGCCATTGTTCGCCGAATGAAAGCTCATTGTGGGAATACCCGCCCAACATTTTTGTAAGCGTTCGCGGCTCACAAAGCTATTTTCGCCGCGTGCGTTTGTGGCCACGTTGTGGTCGGCAAAACGACTTGCCTGAATGATTGTATCTACATGAATGGGGCCGAAAAAATCATCGATATGTTCGAGGGTTTCGGTGCTTAGATTAGCCAGTTCAAAGGTTCTTGAGAAGAATGCGTCAACTCGATGGCGTGTGCGCGCGAACTCAGCCCGTCGAGCCGGCCTCATTGGTGCATTGACTAAATCATATTCTTTTTGCGGGTAGGGCAGCGTGTATAAGACTCGATCGAGTATTTGGCTGGCCTTCTCATCTTCTTTGACTTGAAATTGATAGTCATCAGGCACCATTTCTCTTGAGTAGTTGGTGATGAACGATCTAAAGTTACTATCCTGACTGAATACTACTGTGGGCGTTGCTTGAGAAAATACAATACGATTGATTCTGTTTTTATAAAAGTGCTCGTCGTAATTATTGCGCTCGTCGCTTGCTCTGAGAATGGACATACCTAACATTACCGAGCCCATGCAATGGGTGACGAGATCAATCTTAGTCTGAGCATGATAATGCTCATAGATATGCTTAACAGCTCGAGGAATGTCAATGCTAGACACCGTTTCAAAAGACCAAGGGTATCTAGCGCTGGCGAGCGCAGAGCTAGTGCGCAGATCTACCAGCCACACGTCGCGATCGTCGTCGTACATAAATTTGGCGAGGTTATTTGGTGTTGAAGCATGAGCAAAAAAAGCGCTACTACCACTGTAGCCGTGGAGCATCATGACTGGTGGTTTGCTGGCACGGTGGTTGGCGAAATGAGTGATAACAATTTCGACATCCTGGCCTTTGATCAGCTTGCTGATGCGATCATCAGGAATATGGCCTACAACTATCCGTTGCACCGAGGGCATTGGAAGGCCTCGGGTTTTACCTGCTAGCCGTTTTGGTTTGCGAGGCCTTGGTGCATCAGGCGCACGAAAGCTGTAGAAATGAACACCCAGCAACAGTCGTGTCATATAAGCTCCGAGCGAACTCAGGTCCATCAGTGCGGTGACTTGGTTTTGTTGCTGCGTGATTCGAATTAAAGGGATACCGGCTTTGCTCAAATAATTCATATCAAGTGCTAGAGCATTACCGTTACGCGCTAACCTTCGTTGTTGTTTCTCTAATAGTACAGAGTCAATTACGCTGTTGAGCGACTTGTTTTTTTTTGTTACCGAGCTGACTAAACGTGTCTCGGCCTTAGTTGGTATGTGCTGCAGGGAGGCTTCAGCCAGCTGGACCCAAGGGTTAGCTCTTCGTTGATAGGTCAGTTGCTTAACAGCGACTATTTTTTTTTGTGATTCTGCTGCTGCGCCTTTTTCGTCTGGACCGAAGTAGCTAAAATCGACAGTCTTCAGACTCTCAATAACCGTTAGGTTGTAGTTTAGTGTTCTGATTTCACCTGCCCGACTTAAGGTACGAGCTAAGTTAATAAAACGCGCTACCACATTTGGTTTTTCAATAGCTCGTTTGGGCCCGGCATCAGCCGCTTTCCCCCAGGATACAGGTCGCCGAACCTGATACAGATCTCGTAGACCTCGGTTCAGTAACCAGCCCCAACCGCTCTCGACGATGCGCGACATTGGATACGATTCGGCGCGTTCGAAGATGTCTAGACTGCCGTCTATTTTACCGATAAATTTGGCCGCTCGGTCTAGTTCGATTTCGTGCCTGTCTACCTTGGTTTTGCCACTACGAATGTGGTCCCAGTCGCGTCGCTGATAGATACGAATTTTACTTAAGGTGTGCTTGCTTACAGGGTCGCTTTTTTCACAATCTATGGCTATTGAAGCCTGACTCTTCGACCCATGAATACCGTGTTTATACAGTGATTTAATGGCAACCGATTTTGACCAAAGTGTCAGCTCGATCACCACGTCTTGGATTATCCCAGCGTCACTTTCAAGTTTGCTGAAGCCGACTAAACGCTCGGTAATTTGAATTTCTGTCTCTTTTTGCTGCGCGGTTACATGTTCTTCGAGTTGCTTCAATGACCGTATTATTGGAACGTCAAGTTCCTTTTTTTGACGGCTTTGAACGAGTTCTTGGTTGTTGATCGATTGCGCGGCTATGAAGAAATTGAGACGAATTTGCTCGCTAACCGCGCGTAGAGTAATCGCGGAGATAGTTAGCGCTGGATTGATGCCAACGGCTTCCGGAATAATGGCGCCGTCAAGTACCGTTAAGCCTTTATACACCTTAGTAGAATCATTCGACTTATTCGGTTTAAACACCTGACCAAGATGATTGGTCGTGCCGTCTATCTCCGATGTTCCCATCGGGCAACCACCTAAGGGATGAACGGTTAACGGCGCACCACGATTAACACTCATCATGTTCATGTACTCCGGCTTGAGCAATTGCCAAACTGGGTTGGCTAGGATGCTTCCACCGAGTGCACTGTTGTTCGAGAGTTTGTTATTGCCGCTGGACAAGTTTTTCAAACGATCTATCTGCTGATCGAAAAGCGAGTGCTCTTTTAGCCCAGGCCATTTAACTTCAATAGTGCCTTCATGCTCTTGATAGTCTGAACTTTCCAGCACCAATGCGCCATCTGCGCCGTCGTTACCCATAACGGCATATAGCGACGTATGGTTTAAGGCCTTGGTGTTTAACGCCGCGGGGTCTGAAAAATCACTGCCATTTTGGTGTGCACTTTTATCAGAATCCGAAAGTCTGTTTACACTGTTCACGGTGGCGTAGAGCTCGCTAAAGAAGTGTGCTGCAGCTGCGGGCACGGCCATCTCTTGAATCACCATACGTTGCTTGTGGTCTGGGTGGTTGCGCGAGTCAATCATGCCGGTGATAGTCGGGCCAATGCCTCTTTTAGAGTGAGCCATAGTCGGGTCGGCTATCGCCATAGCCAATTGAGTCTGCTCAAAGCCTACCGCTAGCATGTCCCCATTAGATGAAAACTGTTTGCCGAGCTTGTGTGAAAACGGAAGCTTGATTGATTGCGATCGTTTTAATATTTCTGTCGAGCCTAATGCTCCGGCGCTTAGTATGACATGTGCGGTCTCTAGAGTAAGGCTGGTCTGAGACTGGCGTGTGCGTAATTGCGCATCAGTATAGACAAGATCAAGCAGCCAACTCTCTGAGTCTCCCTGTTGCAGCGCAAGCACTGTCACGCCAGTAAAAATTTCAACGCCGTTGTCTGCCGCTTCGAACAATAGATTTTTGTCGAGTGAGATCTTTGCGTTGTTGTTACAACCAGATGCGCAGTCGCCGCAGAGATTGCAGGCATTAAGTGGTAAACCAGCCGATGTTTTTTGCCCCTGATTCATGTTAACCGTGATGTTGGCGTTTTTGAATCCGTTGCTAGCTAGCTCCGAGTTGGAATTCTCTTTACCGTCAGTTGTAGACCCTCGAGCTAAGGTTTTGAGTGACTGATACTTGGCGGGGCCTTTATCGCCGCCTTGAAAGTTTGGGTGCAGAAGTATGGTGTTGTCTTCTAGCTCGCCATGTTTATTTAAATTCTTAGAGCCAAGCAGTAATTCGGCTTGGTCGTAGTGTTTCTCCAAGCTAGTAGAGGTAATCGCAGTAGGCCAGCGAGAACCCTCGAATACATCACTATTGGCGCGTGCCATGACACCTGCGTTTATTAGTGAGCCTCCACCTAAGCCATTAGCTTGTAGTATGTTTAGATCTTTATTTAACCGGATATCGAAAAGACCTTCAAGGTTGCCCTTTGGCTTGCTACCTGTAGACGTTCTAAACTCAGTAGGGGCCTCGCTCATCGAGCTTGGGAACGATCCGGGAAGAAACTCTCGGCCACGTTCTAAAAGGCAAATAGATAAGCCCAGACCTTTGGCTTTGCTCAACTCAAGCGCGGCAATCGAACCGCCATAGCCGCTACCTACGATTACCACATCGAAGGGCGCGCCTTGTCTATTTAGACCGTGCCGCTGAAACAGTAGTTCGATGCCATTTGCTAGCCAAGCTTTTGAGGGCAGCTGTGTCTCAGCTGCGTGCGATGAATACTGCGTAAAACCCTTTTTACCCATAGTAAATTTAGCCTTCCCATCGTTATTGTTTTGCTACAGCTTCCCCTACAGATTGAGCAAGTTTTTCCATGGTTAGCGGTTTATGTAACATTTCGATGCCGACGTTACTGGCATGTTTTAGGCGTTCGGGAGAGGTGTCTCCAGTAACCAGTAGCGCAGGTATATCTGGGTAAAGATCTCTTATTGCATGTATTGTTTTAATGCCATTGTCGTCGCCTCTCAAGCGAAAGTCTGCGAGTACGATATCTGGTTTCTTGTGTTTTGCGGCGAAGGTGGCTGACGGGGTGTCTTCGACTAAATCAAAAGAGCAGCCGAGCACCTCAAACACTAAGGTAAGTGCATTGCGAATGCCCGCCTCATCGTCGACACAGAGGACGTGTAGGCCGGTTAATACGTTTGCTTGGTTTAAGTCTTCAGGCGAATCGGTTCTCTCATTTACCTTGGGTAGCGTGAACCAAAACCTAGAGCCTCGGCCGAACTCTGATTCGAATGCTAAGTTTATATCGAGTACATCACTCAAACGCTTAACAATCGCCAAGCCAAGACCCAAACCATTTGATTGGTCTCGATGGTCATTATCAACTTGGTAGAATTCTTCGAAAATACGTTTTTGCTCATCTTGCCTAATGCCACAACCGGTATCCTCGATACTGATTTTCCAACTGCCGTTAACTTCTTCTAGTTTGACTTCGACGCGCCCTTCATCAGTGTATTTAACCGCGTTGGAGATTAGGTTACTTAAAATACGCTCCGTCAATTGAGGGTCGCCGCGAGTTGTTGCTGTGCGGCTAGTGCTGTTTAGGATTAGGCGTAAGCCTTTGTTTTCACAATCGGTTTCAAATTCGGAGCAGACTCGGCTAACCAACCAATGTAAGTCCACCAATTCAATTTTCGGCTCCATCAAACCGGCGTCCAATTTGGATATATCCAACAAACCACTCATTAACGATTGCAGGCCTTGGCTGGCGGTATGAATGTCACTAGCGATAGCTTTGCTTTTCTCGTCAAGCGGTCTTTTCGATAGTACTCCCGCGAGTAAAGAAAGCGCGTGCGTTGGTTGGCGCAAGTCATGGCTGGCCGAGGCTAGAAAACGTGTTTTTGATATGTTTGCTTGGTCGGCTTCTTGCCTCGCTTGCACGGCTAAGCTAAGGGCCGCATCAAGTTTGGCATTTTTTTCTTCTAGTTCAGCATTTAGGGGCGCTTGCTGTTCTCTGATTTCATATGACTGTTTGAATAGACGAAAGTGGTTCGAAGCGTTTGAATACTGCACTGCGAAATACGCTAAATTTAGGGCTGCAATTCCCACATGGATGATCAGCGATACGTCACTATTAGGGACCAGCGCCCATGCTAATGTCAGTGCTGTAATTATCGGAATAGAATGCGCTAAAAATAGTGGTTTATAGCCAGAGTTAGTACTAATTGATCCATTGGTTAAGCCAAGCATAAATATGGTTTGTATCATTTTTTCGGCGAAACTAAAGGAAGGGAAGAATAGAAATGAAGAGGCCTGCACGATACCGATTACCGCATTCAAGGCAATCGCGTACTTCATACGCTTTTTTAGTGCAATAGAGCGATCGGTAGCGAGCCTTTTTTGCAGAAAAATACGCGCCACAATCGTCATCATCATGGCTGCAAACCAACTTCCCCATGCGTACACTGGCAGCGAATCATAGGCAAAGTAAGAGATCATAAGGCTGATTATGAAAAGCGAAACCACAACCCCTAGAACGGGTTGTGTCTTGGCTGATAATAGCTCTTCCTCTAGCGGCCTAATCGTTATTGGGGTGCCCATATCGGTGGGTGCATCGCCCCCCTCTCGATTGACGATAGAATTGTCGGTAGGGTGGTTATGAGTGTCCAATTTCAAGATTAGGCCTAACCGTTGGGATTTAGCGATACGGTGGAATTGGGCTGCCGATTCCAAATTTAGCCGCAACTAACACCGCTTCGGTGCGGTTGTTAACACCCATGCACTCGTAGGCCGAAGAAAGGTGAGACTTGACTGTGCCTTCGGCGATATCAAGCTCACTGGCAATGACCTTGTTAGTCTTGCCTGAAACTGCGCCTCTAAGTACTTGTTCTTGCCTCTCAGTTAGTGATTTTGACTTGGATACTTGAATGCGACGGCCTAATGTATCAAACGCTTGAGGAGGCAAGTAGACGCCTCCTGCCATCACTAAATTTAGTGCGTGCTCTAGCAGTTTAGGTTCGGAGGATTTTGGTATATAGCCAGCGGCACCCCCCTCGATCATCGAATGAATAATAG
>JBLHXJ010000102.1:0-9531 GCA_047629535.1 Arenicella sp.
GAAGCTATTAGTACCGGGGATGCAAGTAAGCTGAAGCGGACGATACTTGGCTCAGGTTTAAGCGTGCAAGAGTTGGTCGCAACAGCATGGGCCTCAGCATCAAGCTTTCGCGCTAGTGATAAACGTGGTGGCGCTAACGGCGCCCGCGTTGCTTTAGTTCCGCAAAACACTTGGCAAGCGAATAACCCGACTCAATTGGCCAAAGTATTGAAACAGCTTAAGAGTATTCAAGCGGACTTCAACAAAGGGTCCAAGCGCAAGCAAGTATCGTTGGCCGATCTAATTGTCTTAGGTGGTGCTGCGGCAATAGAACAAGCCGCAGCAGATGCAGGCATTAACGTCGAGGTGCCATTTGTCGCAGGTCGTGGCGATGCTACTCAAGCACAAACAGAAGTAAAATCGTTTAGCTTATTGGAACCAAGTTCGGATGCGTTTCGTAATTACTACAATGCTCAAACAAGCTACCGTTCACCAACCGAAATGTTGATTGATAAAGCCGATCAGCTCAATTTGACGGTGCCTGAAATGACCGTATTGTTTGGCGGTTTACGTGTTCTTGATATAAATCATAATGGCAGTATGCATGGCGTCTTTACTGACCGGCCAGGCACTCTGAGTAACGACTACTTTGTCAACCTAGTTGATATGTCCACGCTATGGAGCAAAGTTGAAACCGATGGTTTGTATCAAGGTGTTGCGCGTTCCACAGGTGAGCCTAAGTTTACCGCAACGTCGGTAGACTTGATCTTCGGTTCCAATAACGAGTTAAGAGCGGTTGCCGAAGCCTACGCCTACGACGGTGCGATGCAAAGGTTCGTAAACGACTTCGTAAACGTATGGGTCAAAGTAATGCAGTTGGATCGCTTTGAGCTGAAATAAAGACTTCGTTTGAAAATAGATTTGATTAGAACCGTGGTGGGAAACTGCCACGGTTTTTCTTATTATAATGAAATTAAAAGGGTCATTAATGCGCAATGCATTCATGATCTGCCGTATTACAGGGATAGGGGCTTAAATAGATTTAGCCAAAATTGAATAAAATTTGATAATGGTGTAATCAAATGTCTGTTTTCAGTGTCTAATTGAATGTTATAGAAAATAAAAACAATACAAATATATAGGTAAAACAGATGACCATGCGTCAAAAATTCTTAGTTACTGCTGTAATTACGACAGCCGTTCTAATTTCGTTATCACTTGTCTCAAGCAAATGGCTGTGGGCATTTATAGTGGTAGGCCCAGTAGTTCTATTGGGCATTTACGATATGCTTCAAAGCAAGCATTCTATTCGCCGGCTTTATCCTGTGCTTGGGCATTTTCGCTATTTGCTAGAATCGGTTCGACCAGAGATTCAGCAATATTTTGTCGAATCTGATACCGATGGGACACCTATTTCGCGAGAGTTCAGGTCGCTGATCTATCAGCGTGCAAAGGGTGATCGTGATACTCGGCCTTTTGGTACCGTGTTTGATGTAAATCGACCAGGTTACGAATGGCTTAATCATTCTTTGCAGCCTAAACACCATAGTGATACCGATCCTAGGGTTAAATTTGGTGGCCCTGATTGCAGCAAGCCATACATGGCCTCGCCGTTGAATATCTCAGCAATGAGTTATGGCGCATTGAGCAAAAATGCCATTATGGCGCTCAACAAGGGTGCTAAGATCGGTGGTTTTTCACATAATACGGGTGAAGGAAGTATGAGCCCTTATCACCTTGAACACGGCGGTGATATTGTTTGGCAGATTGGCACAGGCTATTTTGGTTGTCGTGATGATGATGGCAATTTCAATCCCGAGACCTTTAGCGAAAGTGCCTCTAAAGATGTCGTTAAGATGATTGAAATCAAGCTATCACAAGGCGCAAAGCCGGGCCACGGAGGCATTTTGCCAGCGGCTAAGCTGACCGAAGAAATCGCCAAAATACGACACGTGCCAATGGGCGCTGACGTGGTGTCGCCACCAGCGCATAGCGCTTTTTCCGGACCTACAGGCTTATTGGAGTTTGTTAGTAAATTACGCCAACTGTCTGGCGGCAAGCCGGTTGGTTTTAAACTTTGTATTGGCCGACGAGATGAGTTCTTAGCGATTTGTAAAGCCATGATAGAAACCGGAATCACGCCGGACTTTATTACTGTTGATGGTGGTGAAGGTGGTACCGGGGCGGCACCCACTGAGATGACAAACTCGGTAGGCACTCCGATTCGAGATGCCTTAGTCTTTGTCAATAGCGCGCTATTAGGTATTGGTGTTAGAGATAAAGTACGGATTATTGCTTCCGGCAAAATGTTCTCAGCATTTCATGTTTTACGCGCAATAGCCTTAGGTGCTGATACGGTAAATTCAGCACGTGGATTTATGTTGTCGCTTGGCTGCATTCAGTCTCGCACCTGTAATACAGATCATTGCCCGACCGGTATTGCCACGCAAAACCCATCACGCAACAAGGCTATTGTAGTAACCGACAAAGCTCAGCGTGTGGCTAATTTTCAACGTCAGACAGTTATCAATTTGATGGAACTGGTTGGTGCAGCGGGCCTTGATAGCCTAGATCAATTAGAATCCAAACATATTAATCGCCGCGTACAAGGTACCGATGTAAAAAGTTATCAACAACTCTATCCCGCGATTGGCTCCGGATGTTTGCTTGACAGTAATTCAGTACCTGAAGATTGGCAAGATGATTGGAATGCTGCGACCTCTGCAGCGTGGTAAGCAAAGCCAAAGGTAACAGCTTGTCTGTTACCTTTGGCTGAATATTGGTCTAGCGAGTGCCGCCGTAGTCGACGTAGATATAGCGAATCAACATAGTCGTAATATCAGCACTGAAATAGCTCGTCAAAGGCTAAGTCGCTTACCTAAATAAAACAGGGACGGCCGGGTGAGCCTTCTGAATACTTTAGAGTGCGCGCTTATTTTTGTGCTGATCCGTGCGTTCTCGCAATGCTCTCAGAGCAGCTTTTGATTTAATCATAAGGGCCACGGTATACTCAAGGCCACAACTCAGAAGTTTCGATACAGAAGTAGTTCAAATTAGGAGCTAAGGCTTAACCATGTCAAGAGTCAGTTCAGCCTTGCGCCGCACTCAATCAGAGCGACGTACAGCAACCAGAAAGACATTGCTCGAAGCCACCGTTACAGTGCTACTCGATAGTGGCTACGACGGTTGCTCACTGGCAAAAGTTGCTAAGCAAGCTGGCTTAACGACTGGTTCTGTACAGCATCATTTCAATACTAAATCTGATTTGATGTTGGCGGTAATACGAGAGAGAATTTTTGCGGTCAGTGACATGCGAGGTGTGGCAATCGATATTGATCTTGCCGTGGCCGAACGCTGTAAAAAAATAGTTGAGCTACAATGGAAGTATTATGGTGACCCTAAATATTTAGCAATCTGGACGATAATTTTAGGTGCTCGCTCTGACTCCGAATTTACCTCTCGTATTTCTGACTGGCAGAAAAACGCCATAGCACAGCACGAGCAGGGTATAAAAACCGTCTTTAGTGACTTGCGTTTAAAGCCGAGTCAGATCAAGTCATTGCAGTACTTTATCAATGCACAGCTGCGAGGGCTGGCTATGTTGCAAGTAATAGACTCAAGCCCTTTACTGGTTAAAAAACAACTTAAGTTGCTTGCCGGTATGCTTGAAAATCACCTTCTTAAAAGCGAGTGAACCTGGTTGTAAGGTCTAAACCTAGATGTCCCTAGAGCGCCAAGCAAAGCAACTACCTAGCAGCAGTACGCTGGCACCATAACTATTGATTAGCACTGCCACAAGCCACGAGGTAAACGACGCGTATCCAGAAAGGCCTGCATCCGTTAAGAAGGCGATAACGTGAAGGCCAATCCCAGAATAAATCAGCAGCAAGGCAAGGCACGGTGCGGCAAATTTGTAGAGCCACGGAGCGCGATTGAATCCAACAAAAATTATAAGGCCACAGATGCCGACGAATACCGCCCCTGCAACAGGGTCGGTCGGCGATAAAGCGACACCTACTGATTGGATTCGCCAGGCACTGGCCAGATTGTAGGCGAGGCCAAATGCAACCCAAAGCAATTGCATTTTTAATAGATTTTTCAAGCTCACTATCCTATTTTACGAATTGGGTTACGACAGAAGCGAAAAGCTAAGGAACAATTTTTCCATTCTTAATAATCATTAAAAAAGCAGTTTCGGGTTGTGTCATCAACGCCAGGTTTTCTAGCGGATTGCCGTCTATCAAGAGCATGTCGGCGACCGCTCCCGCTTCAATAGCACCTAATTTTCCGTAAGGGTTATTGGCGCCGGAAAGGGCAATCAGTGACGCGTTGACGCTGGTTGCCTGACGAAGTATTTGCAATGGTGTGAACACTTGCGCACGAAGCAGAAATTCCTGGTTTTGCAGAGGGTGCATCTCGGCAATGAGATCGGTGCCAAAGGCAACCTTAACCCCCGCATTCTTGAGTAAGGTCAGTGCCCCTATCATCGCATCAAGAGCCGTTTTATTTTTAGCTTTAATATACGGCGGCAAGTTGGGAGCTTTGTCCATGGCCCAATAAGTGATTAAATTTGGCACAACATAGGCCCCTTTTTTGGCTGCAAGCTCGGCGGTTTTCTTATCAATCATATTGCCATGTTCGATACTCATAACGCCGGCGTTAAGAGCTCTGGTAATGCTCTCTGGTGTGTAAGCGTGGGCTGCTACGTAAGTACCTCGATCGGCTGCAGTTTGAACGGCTGCTTCCATTTCGGCGGTCGAATACTGAACGCTATGCAGTGGGTCTGTAGGTGATGAGATGCCGCCACCGGCATGAATCTTAATGAAATATGCTCCGCGACGAAGTTCTTCACGAGCGGCTTTAGTCACTTCGGCTACGCCATCAGCTATGGTGCTTCCGAAGCTAAAGATTAAACCATCTTTGGCTTGCGCGTTGATTTTTCTGTGGTCGGCATGACCGCCAGTTTGCGATATCGAGCGGCCGGTAAATATTATTCTCGGACCTGGTATTACACCATCTTCGATTGCCTGCGCCAGCCCATAGTCTGTACCTGCGGTATCACGAACAGTCGTAAACCCTCGCTTTAACATTGCGGCTGCGTTGGCAACCGCGCTTGCGGTCACGTATGACTGGTTGACTGTGTCGGTTTTCGAAAACGGAAAGGCCCAAGACACATGTACATGCGCATCAATCAGGCCTGGCATAAGAAATTTGCCGTTACCGTCAATCACCGTGTCTTCAGGTGCGGCGGAGATTAGAGAGCTCGAAACCTCTACTATTTTTTGGTCTTTAATTCTCACCGAGCCAGAGGCGGCGATGATGTCCTGCCCATCAAATATTTGGACATTTTGAATCAATGTTGAAGTACTTGTTTGAGCCAGCGCCAAATTGATACAAGCAACTGAAAAAAACGTCAGAATCGTTGCAACTGATTTCATCAATGATCACCCTTAAATACTTTAGTTATCGAACTTAAGCCAATTCAGTTTAGTTTATCAAGAATTTAACTTACATTTTGATTGCAATGTAACATGCGTTAAATATAAATTACAAGTGACCGCTTCAAACGCATATGGAGTGCTTTCAATTGAGTTTGATTGTTTAATATTAAAGGCGCAACCTGGCAAATTTCTCGCTTGTGCGGATTCACTCTCTGCCTTAGGCGGTTATACCGAACCGTTGTTGCATAAGGCTCATTGTCGCCATGCGCAGTATTAGCGGCGATGCTTGATCAACGCTTACACTATCCATCTTTGTTAACGAGTCCAAGAAGCTACGAGCCTTGACTGGATCGAAGATTGGTTGGTCAGCAAATGCGCTTGAGCGGATAATATCCTCGCAATGTTGCAGCAAGGGATCGTTGTTTTTATTGTTTTGTGATTTGCCCATCGGCGGGGCGATAAATGGGTGCTTTTGACGTTGATATAATTCAGGGGTGATAACGTCTCTGGTCGCTTCTCTCAAAATGTACTTTTCTGTTGTTTCGCGAATTTTATACGACACCGGTAGCGCCGCAGCGTAGTCGGCAACATGATGATCTAGAAAGGGCACTCGACCTTCAATCGAGTGAGCCATTTCCATTCGATCCCCTAGAACGGTCAGAATGAAGTTAAGCAACATGGTCTTTTGCCAGGTGTATAGGGATATATTTACAGCATCTCGCCCGAGTATACGGCCAGGTAAATCAAGCTCCGATAAGAGGCTTCGATAGGGTGCTTCAAGATCTAAAGTACCTGGCGCATCGGTCCCCATCAAGCTTGATAGTTGCACCAATTGTTTCGACACATTTTCTATCCAGGTTGGGCAAAAGCCGATCGCTTGGCGAATTAATTCGCAGCCTGATGCACTCGCGCCGTCAGGAAACATAATTGAGCGAGATAGCGGATTAGCTTCAATCAGCGCCGCGATCGCGGCTTGTCTATCTTGTTCGGTTTTGTAATCACCGCCATAGAGCATTAGGTCGCGCCGCTCAAATGCATAGCCCGCGAGCATTTCATCGGCCCCTTCGCCGGTGAAAACTACTTTGATCCCGGCATCGCGCACGGCTCGAGAGAGTAAAAATTTAGCCACAGTATTGGCATTGAAAATAGGCTTCTCAGAATGCCATATCGCATCACTCAAGGCGTCGCCAAGATCTTGTGGTGAGACCGCTATGGGTTGGTAATTGGACCCGGTAAACGCCGCTGTTCGCTTGGCCAACGGTGATTCGTCAAACTCACCCTCAAAGGCGATGGTAAAAGCACGAATAGGTCGATCTAGTTTCGCCTGTGCTAAGCCTAAAACGGCGGAAGAATCCAACCCGCCACTGAGGTAGCAAGCGACTTCCACATCGGCGGTCAAGCGTTCGCTGACGGCGTCATCCAGAACATTTCGAAAGCCCGATACGATCTCGGCTTCGTTACGCGGATCATCGTCCAACTCAGCTTGAGTCGGGTATACATTATCCCAATATTGCTTGATTTCGATGTTGCCGTTCTTGGCTATCAGAATGCAGCCTGGCGGCAGCTGTTGAACATTTTCAAACATAGTTGCGTTTGCTCGCACTGAAGCCAGCTCACCGATCACGCCGGCGGGGTCCCATCGTGCCGGGACGCCTAGCGCCAATAAGGCCTTTATTTCTGACGCGAAGAATATTTCATCGTTTATTTGGGCGTAGAAAAGGGGTTTGATGCCGAAGCGATCTCGCACGGCTATCATTTCACCGCTTCTGCGATCAGCAATTACTAAGGCGTACTCGCCGCGCAAATGATCGACAAAACTCAGCCCATAATGATCGTACAAATGCAGTGCGATCTCGCTATCCGATTCCGTTCTAAATCGATAGCCTCGCTCGCGTAGTTCTGCTCGAATAGCTTTATAGCCATAAAACTCGCCGTTTACTACGGCATTAAGATCGCCACGATCATGACTCATTGGTTGATCGCCGTTATCAAGTCCAATAATACTAAGGCGAACATGGCCCATAACCGTCAAACGATCGTCAGAGAACCAATGTGCACTGCCGTCGGGGCCGCGATGAGCGATGCTTGCCAGGGCCCCCTCTAGTCTTTCTGGTGTCACCCAAGGCCGCGATATTTTCGCTGCAATAAGTCCGCACATAGTTACCTCCAAATATCGAAATCCTCGAGCCTTTGGATCGAGATTAAAAAACTAAACTTCGGCATCCATTAATTGACTGTAGAGCTATAACTAAGGCTGCCGAAGGGGGAATGGTTTGACTGGATGCCTTAGTAAAGAGCAACAGGGTTGATCATTGCCTGCACCGTGCCGATAATCCGTGGTTGCCCTAGTACAAACATAAATTCATTTACGCCTTCACTCAGCAATGGGCCGACATTCATGGCTTCTAAAATATAGATACCATGCTGCTTTAGAAATATGACATGGCCGTAAAACGCTTTATCTCCTGCTGGCGCCGGCACGGGCTCTAAGCCCCAAGTATCTGCGCCTACCGCCATTGGATTAAGCGAAGCGATGTACTCCGCGCCGGCATTGTTCAACCCTGGCTCCATGCTGCCCCAGGTGGCAGGATCGGTCTCAAGCTTGCCTTCAGTCCAACCGGTATGAAATAGAATGATATCGCCTTCGGCCATTGTCACTCCTTGAGTTTTTGCTGCCGCTTTGATTTCAGCCGGGCCGAAGTGCTGACCCGCTTCCATTACCTTAACGCCAGCGTGTGCCGCCATATCGAGGATCACGGCTCGGCCGACTAGCGGTGGCACTGCGTGCGTCCCCAATTTTGTTAGACCCGTGATTACGCTAATCTCTTTTTCATCTAAGCAATTATAGTACTTACCGTTTTCGCCCATATGCCCCAAGCCGTCAAGCTGTGAGCCGATGCCGATCCAAGTTTGAAGAATGTCATCATTGTAATTGCCCTGGTAACCGAAGCCGGATAGTTTTTGGCCGCCTTGTTGATTGGGCTGCACTATTTGCAAATTGAGCGATCGAGGTGGAAACGCTGGGGTATTTGGCCCGATGGCGATACCCAGTGGCATAGACTTACCTCGTTTGATAAGTTTTGCTGCCTGCAGTGTGCGCTGCGGTGTGACTAAGTTAGCGGAACCAAGTGTGTCTTGTGCACCCCATTGTGATGATGTTGTACATTCTGCAAGAGCATTGCTGCTAACCAGTATTAGGCTGAAGCAAAAAGCTGATAGATGTTTGAATCTCATGTTGTTTCTCCATTATTGTTCGATGCCGATTTTACAGACGACTCGCGTTCTCTAAATTTTTATAAAGTGTCTAAATCTCTGGTTTACATTGTTACTAGCGCAGTCAGAATAGACTCTAGCTGTAATCGATACAACAGAGTCGAGATGGGCGCCTCGATTTTTGCCCTTAGCAGGGGCGATAAATCGCGCCCGACTGAAAATTTTCTCAAACAACATTATCAGCGTTTTTAGCCTGCTGATGCCTATGCAAAGATTGGAGCGGAGCGATTACGCTAATTATCTATTGGGGGTGCGCGGACCACACATTGGGCTTTCGATTGATGTGCTTTACTTTCTAAGCAGTCAGAAACATAATTAATTTTGATAACAAAGAAAAGAGCTGCCGATGTCTGAATCGCGGATATAAATTTGCGTTAAAGTCGCCACTCTTTTAATAAGGTAAAAATATGCTTTCAAAAAGAATGTACTCATACACGGCGAAGATATCTTTGCTTATTTTCGCTTTGTTGCTTAGTTCCATATCCCGAGCCGAAAAACCAGTTGAGGTAAATGTGTTGAATTATATCAGCGCAAAGACCAGTATCCACTTCGGCCGAGTACTGGCAAAAGGAGATACGTTTAACCAATGGCTGCATAATCGAACATTGGTACCGATTAGCGATAAACCGCAGAGCGTGCGACGGGTCAATCGAGACACGCTGTATAGTTATGCCGTGGTCGACATTAGTAACGGCGCATCCTTTAGCTTGCCTGAATCCGATGGGCATTATTTTTCAGTTCAGGTGATCAATGAAAAACATTTCACTAATCGGACTTATTACCAGACCGGCCAACACACTCTAAGCACCGCTGAGTTTGATACGCCCTATGTGTTACT
>JBLHXJ010000103.1:0-9460 GCA_047629535.1 Arenicella sp.
ATAAGCACTGTCTACGCCGTCGTATTCCGTGCCATCGACCAAGGTGAATTTCACCCCTTTATCTATAAGCCAATTAATTGCATCGGGTGCGCCCTCGATAACTTTTTTGACGGCCGCGTCTTTGCATAAATCAGCGCCAGCAATATGAGTATCATTAATATGCGAATCGAAGTTGTCATCGCCGTCCAATACGGCAGCAATGCCGCCTTGCGCATAGAGACTCGAGCCTTCGGTTAATTCACACTTTGATAATAGCGTAATTGACACATCATCTTGCGACAGGCGAAGTGCCAAACTTAGGCCAGCGGCACCACCGCCGACGATTAATACATCCGAGTAATGAGTAGTCATAATGCTAGA
The DNA here is from genome assembly GCA_047629535.1 of Arenicella sp. GTDB lineage: Bacteria > Pseudomonadota > Gammaproteobacteria > Arenicellales > Arenicellaceae > Arenicella. The sequence continues at coordinate 361 of JBLHXJ010000103.1, forward strand.
AAATGCGGTTCAGGAATCATCAGTGCAGTAAGTATAGCGTAGCACCGTAAATTTCGGTCAAAACATCGACAGAATAGCTTAGGTTTTGGCCCAAGGGTTTGTTAAAATGCCGCGTCGTAGGTATTAAGTTGCCTGCAAACTATGAGGCTCAACGCATTTTTGCCGTTGAACATTCTGCAAACTTTTGAAGGACGTCATGCCGCACGATATTACTAAACTCCGCAATTTTTCTATCATCGCCCATATTGATCATGGCAAATCGACCCTGGCCGATCGCTTCATTCACGTATGCGGTGGTTTAAGCGACAGAGAGATGGAAGAACAGGTGCTAGACTCAATGGACATCGAGCGCGAACGGGGTATTACCATCAAGGCGCAAAGTGTCGCCTTGAATTACACCGCGCGAGATGGTCAAACCTATCAGCTAAATATGATTGATACGCCTGGGCACGTCGATTTTTCATATGAGGTGTCACGTTCTTTAACCGCCTGCGAGGGCGCGCTATTAGTGGTAGACGCGTCACAAGGTGTGGAAGCGCAAACCGTCGCTAATTGCTATACAGCGGTTGATCTCGGCTTGGAAGTTTTGCCAGTGCTTAATAAAATTGATTTACCAGCGGCAGATGTCGATCGGGTAAGCGCTGAGATAGAAGACGTTGTTGGTATAGATTGCTCTGGCGCACTACACGTAAGTGCCAAAAGTGGCATTGGTATAGAAGATTTGCTGGAACAAATCGTTACCGATTTACCTGCTCCTAAGGGCGATCCAGATGCGCCGCTGTCAGCGCTGATTATGGATTCTTGGTTCGATAATTATTTAGGCACCGTTTCACTGATTCGTGTGGTTTCCGGCACTATCAAGAAACGTGATCGAATTAAAATGATGTCAAGCGGTATAGAATATGGCGTCGAAGATCTGGGTGTTTTTACGCCTAAACGCTTACCTAAGAATCAGTTAAACGTGGGCGAGGTTGGGTACCTAATTTCTGGTGTTAAAGATATCGATGGCGCTAAAGTTGGTGACACGGTCACCTCGGCTAAGCACGGAGTTGACGTGGCTCTAGCGGGCTTCCAAGAAGTTCAGCCTCGAGTGTTCGCTGGCTTATACCCGATTAACTCGGCCGATTTCGATTCGTTTCGTGATGCGCTTGGCAAGTTACGGCTTAACGATGCGTCGTTAGTTTACGAACCTGAAGTGTCCGATGCTCTTGGTCTCGGTTTCCGTTGCGGATTCCTGGGTATGCTGCACATGGAAATCATTCAAGAACGCCTAGAGCGTGAGTATGACATGGACCTGATTACCACGGCACCAACCGTGGTGTATAAGGTAGAACTGAAAAGTGGCGAGATCATAGAAGTTGATAACCCCTCGGCGCTGCCTGATTTATCTAAAATTGAGGTGATTCGCGAGCCGATTATCGATGCTAATATGTTGATGCCAGAAGAGTACATAGGTGCGGTTATGACCCTTTGTATGGAAAAACGCGGCATTCAAAAAAACATTCAGTATCTCGGTCGCCAGGTAATGCTGCACTTTGAATTACCGCTAAATGAAGTAGTGATGGATTTCTTTGATCGACTCAAGTCGGTTAGTCGTGGTTATGCCTCGCTTGACTATGATGTGAAAGAGTACCGAGAAACCGATATGGTCAAGGTTGACGTTTTGATTAATGGCGAGCCAGTTGATCCACTTGCTATTTTGGTGCATCGTGATCAATCTATTTATCGTGGCCGAGAATTGGTCAAACGGATGCGAGCGCTGATTCCTCGACAGATGTTCGACGTAGCGATTCAAGCGGCTATCGGTTCAAAGGTTATCTCCCGCGAGACGGTTAAAGCCTTACGTAAAAACGTCACCGCTAAGTGTTATGGTGGCGATCTATCGCGTAAACGTAAGTTGTTGGAAAAACAAAAAGAAGGTAAAAAGCGCATGAAGCAAATCGGCTCGGTGGAGATACCTCAAGAAGCGTTCTTGGCCGTGCTCAAGACGACGGGTGATTAGCGATGTTTGAAATGATATTATTTGGTTTAGTGTGTTTATGTGCAACCGTTCTACTGGTTTGTCGCTTTGTCTTCCCGTCTATATTGAAACGGCAACGCGAGCCCTGGTATTTGGATTACGCTAGGTCTTTTTTGCCGGTTCTGTTGTTGGTCTTTTTACTGCGAGGCTTTGTTGCTGAACCGTTTAGAATTCCCTCGGGCTCAATGTTGCCGACTTTAGAAATCGGTGACTTTATACTGGTTAATAAGTTTAACTACGGAATCCGACTGCCGATCACGCACTCTAAAATCATTTCGGTTAACGAGCCTGAGCGGGGTGACGTGGTGGTTTTTAGATTTCCGCCAAACCCGACTCAAAATTATATTAAGCGCTTAATCGGCTTACCCGGTGACGAAATCGTTTATCGCAATCAAACCCTATACGTCAATGGTGAAAGAATCGAATCAACGAGGATGGATGACTATATTCAGCAAGGTCAATCTCAATCTCAAAATCGATTTGAACAGACCATAGCAACTGGTGCTGGAGATGACTCAATGGTCTCTTTTTCTACCCTGTTGAGTAAATATTCGGCTAGCAATGCTAACGCTGGAAAGTGGCTGGTACCAGCCGGGCATTACTTCATGATGGGTGATAATCGAGACAATAGTGCTGACAGTCGTAGCCGTTCGTTCACCTTCGTGCCAGATGAGAATATCGTTGGCGAAGCATTTTTTGTTTGGATGAGTTTTGGTACGGCAACTGGAAATGGTCTTGATTTCGAACGAATTGGTGCTGATGTCAAAGCACGTGAAGCTGGTGTTGAGCGTAATTAGCCATTTAGTACTCGACCAGTGTTATTCTGGTGATTCTACTGATTCTACTGACTTTGGAGATCAAAATGAAAAGCAGACGAAAATCTAGCGTGCCACAGTCATTGTCGAGCATAAAGCGGCAAGGCGGCTGGACGTTTTGGAGCTTGATTTTCACCTTGAGTGTAATTTCTTTTTTTAGTTATGTTGGCATGCAATTGGTACCAATTTACAACACTAATAGCAATGTGGTAAATGCGATGAAACTTAGCTTAGAAAAATCTGACTTAAGAAAGGTCGGACGGGCACAAATTATAACGATAATGAATAAACAGCTGTATCTTGACGGTAGTCATAAGTTGTTGAACATGAAGGAAGACTTAGTTATTAAGCGAAGTCGATCTCTATTTACAATGCAGGTGAGCTACGAACGGCGCGTACCAATAGTTGGCAATATCAGTATTGTCACTTCGTTCAATCCTAAAATCGAATGCAATTTCTCCGGAAACTGTACTACCATTAACTAGTGCGATACCGTCGCTATAGTTTTGTAATTGGCGTGAAATCTTGGATAAATTAGCAGTATTAATGCGCAAACTCGATTATGAGTTTGTTGACAAATCGCTATTAACATTAGCGTTGACTCATCGAAGCCGGGGCTCAAAAAACTACGAACGTCTCGAGTTCTTGGGCGATAGTATTTTGGGTTTTGTGGTGGCAGACTGGCTCTATCGCCATTATCCGAAACTAGCCGAAGGCAAGTTGAGCCGTATGCGGTCGAGTTTAGTGCGTAAAGAAACACTGGCGATCGTTGCGCGCGAACTTGGTATGAGTGAGTTTCTTATTTTGGGCGAAGGCGAGTTGAAGAGCGGTGGCTTTAATCGCGATTCCATATTAGCTGATACGGTTGAAAGTATAATCGGGGCTTTGTATCTAGATGCCGGCTTTGCTGTTGCTAGTAATTTTATTGATACAAACTTCAAAGGCCTGTTCGATGCTATATCCGAACAATCGACTTTCAAAGATGCCAAGAGCAAATTACAGGAAGCAATGCAGCAGCAGGGCTACGGTCTGCCGAACTATGAAATCGTAGAAACACTTGGTGAACAACATGAACAGGAGTTTACCGTCGAATGCGCGTTGCTAGAGTTAAATCTGAGCAGTCGTGCCACAGCCCGCTCTCGCAGAGGGGCGGAACAGTCTGCCGCGCAGCAGGTGCTTAGCTTGTTTAATGAGTCGAGCTTTAATAAATTGAGAAAAACCTAATGAGTAAAGATTTTAAATTCGGCTTTGTGACTATTATAGGCAAACCGAATGCTGGTAAATCTACCCTGATGAATCGAATCATTGGGCAGAAAATCAGTATCACATCCGACCGCCCACAAACCACTCGCCATCGTATTTTAGGAATTCATACCGATGACGAAAAACAAATCGTATTTGTTGACACTCCGGGTATTCATTCAGTATTGAAGAAATCCAATCGTAAAACAATTAATCGTGTGATCAATAAAACAGCGATCTCCAGTATTGATGGAGTAGACGCGGTTTGTTTGATGATTACGGCCACCGGTTGGACTGACGGCGATAGACACGTTTTGCAAGCATTGCAAGATGTCAAAATACCCGTGATCTTGCTGATCAATAAACTAGACAAGCTAAAATCTGTTAACGACGTATTGCCGTTGATTGCCGAGTCCGCAGAGCTTTATGATTTTGCTGAGATTGTTCCAGTTTGCGCTATTGCTAAGTCTGGCGCCGACAATGTTGATCGGTTGATGGAAGTTCTGACTTCGTATTTACCAGATCAACCAGCGGGCTTTGATGAAGATCAAATTACCGACCGCAGCTTTCGTTTCTTGGTGTCTGAATTGGTGCGAGAGCAACTCTTTAGGCGTTTGGGCGACGAGCTTCCTTACGCCACAGCGGTTGAAGTGGTGGACTTTCAAATTAAAGATGGTAAAGCTCAAATTGGTGCTGATATCTGGGTTGAGAAAGACTCTCACAAAGCCATGGTTATTGGTAAGGGTGGTGAAGCACTTAAAAAAATCGGTACTTATGCACGCATGAATTGTGAAACCTTATTAGATAAAAAAGTGTTTCTTGAGCTGTTCGTTAAGGTCCGCTCGGGCTGGTCTGACAACGCCAGAGACTTATATAGCTTGGGCTATGACGAAGATCTTAAGTAGCAAACTTAAGTCCGTTGTTTAGCTACTGAGTTAATTGTCATGCGCGTACATCACCAGCGAGCTTATGTTTTGGTTAACCGACCGTATAGTGAGAGTTCCTGGATCGTTGAGGTTTTCACCCGCGAACATGGCCGTTTGGGTTTGATGGCAAAGGGCGCAAGACGTTTCAAATCCAAACTCAAAGGCTCTTTAATGCCGTTTCAGCCGATTCTGGTTAGCTGGACCGGCAAAGGCGAATTGCCGATATTGACATCCGCTGAAATAGATCAAACTGATTACAACCTTGTTGATCATGAGCTGGGCGGTGACGCCATGGTATGCGGCTTTTACTGCAATGAGCTGATCGTTAACTTATTGCATAGACATGACCCCCATGCCGCTCTTTTTGATCGCTATCACTCAACTATAATGGCGCTAGCTCAAGCGGACAGTGAAGAAGTGTTGCCGCTGGTTTTAAGAAAGTTCGAGCAAGTTGTTATGAAAGAAACAGGCTATCAAATTAACTTCGACTTCGAAGCTGACGGCAAGACCTTAATAGAAGATCATGGCTTTTATCGCTACCAACCAACACAAGGTTTTGTCCGTTTAGGCAGTTTGCAGCGGGGAGCATTTAGTGGTCGCGTTATAAAATCACTCAACACCAAAATTAGCGCAAGCCTCAGTAATCAGGAAGTCTCACAGGGAAAACAGTTAATGCGTGATATATTAAATCAAACCCTTGGTCGCAAACCGATTGTTAGTCGAGAACTGTTTTACCCAAAACCACGCTAGCGGTTACAACATGTTTGGCCAACTGCTTAGCCATTTATAGATATATCCATTTAAGACAATGAGCGAACATCACACTATCCAATTAGGTGTCAACGTTGACCATATCGCAACCTTGCGTGAAGCCCGCGGCACCACCTATCCAGATCCAATGCAGGCGGCCGATATTGCTCGTAAAGCAGGGGCTGACGGTGTTACCGTGCATTTACGCGAAGATCGCCGGCATATTCAAGATCATGACGTCTACAGTATTCGAGGCAACGTTGATTTGCCAATGAACTTAGAGATGGCCGCGACTGAAGAAATGCTTAAGATTGCACAAACGGTTAGGCCATACGAATGTTGTATTGTTCCAGAAAAACGCGCTGAATTGACCACTGAGGGCGGCTTGAACGTTGTCAGTAATATGATAGAGCTTGGCGATTATGTTGCGGCTCTGCAAGAGCATAGCATCAAGGTCTCGTTGTTTATTGACCCGCACGATGAGCAGGTTCAAGCAGCAAAAGAGCTTGGTGTCGAAATCGTTGAGTTACATACAGGTGGCTATGCCGATTGTGCAGACTTTCAACGTGATGACGAATTAGAGCGAGTTCGAAAAGCGGCAATTCTGGCTAGCAGCCTTGGCATTCAAGTAAATGCGGGGCACGGCCTACACTACCAAAATGTAGTGCAAATCGCTCAAATCCCTGAGCTTGTGTGTCTTAATATCGGTCATTCTATTGTTGCCAGAGCGGCGATGACTGGTTTTTACGAAGCGGTGTTTGCAATGAAGCAAATAATGATTGGTGCTAGGCTAGATTCGGAAGGCGAGGGCACTTAAGCTTTTGTTGTTTTAGATTTCTTTCTTATATAGATTGTATAGCCGCATTACCTTTTTAATGTAGTTTTGGGTTTCTTCGTACGGCGGTACGCCATTGTGCTTACTCACTGCACCTTCGCCGGCATTATAAGCCGCCAACGATAAGCGTTTATCACTATTATAACGCTGCATTAGGTCTTTCATATGCTGCACGCCCACTTCAACATTTCGGTTGGCGTTGAAATGATCCTGTTTTAACTGGTAGTTAGCGGCGGTCGCGGGCATTAGTTGCATCAGGCCCATCGCACCAGCATGTGATAATGCATAGCGATCAAAGGCCGACTCTATATGTATGACGGCTTTGATAAAGCTGGGTTCTAGATCATACTTTAGAGCGGTGTTTACGATTAAGGCGTCGTATTTGGATTTTATTGTTCTCGACCTGTATGGCGACCTTTTGGCGGCGCTAGACCGGTAATCCTTGGTTGAATAGCTTTTTTTAAGCTTGTAGCCAGGCTTGTTTATTCGACTATCGGTGATTAGCTTGCTGCCATTGTCTAGTTCATAAACATAGATCGCCGCCAGCCCGAGGCTACTAGCACTTAAGCTGAGCATAGCAATGGCGAAAATTATTAAGGTTCGTAACAGCATATATTTTCTGTAAGAATGCAGGTTGCCAGTCGGTCTATTAAGGTAATCTGTGATGGGTTGAGCACTAATGCTATGGTAAAGTGCCGATATAAATTTTAACCTTGATTATCGCTGTTTAATTAATCATTTACGATCTAGTTGCTACTATTATGCCATCATTTGATATTGTATCCGAGATAGATAAACCAGAACTTACTAATGGTTTGCATCAAGCCAACAAAGAACTAAGCACACGCTTCGACTTTTAGGGCTCAGATGCGCGAGTTGAGCTGTCGGCGTCGGCATTAACGGTGTTCGCTGATAGTGACTTCCAAGTTCGACAGGCGGTTGATATTTTGTGTGAGAAACTAGCCAAGCGAGGCTTAGATCTAAGCTGTTTGCATTATCAGGAGATTGAAGAAGTTGGCGGTGGTACAGCCCGTCAAGTGATCGATCTAAAAGAAGGTATAGATACTGATTTGGGCCGTAAATTGGTGAAACAGATAAAAGATAAAAAACTTAAAGTTCAGACCGCGATTCAGGGTGATCAACTTCGTGTGACGGGCAAGAAACGAGACGACCTGCAGCAGGTGATGGCATTTTTACGTGAAACCGATGCTGGCATACCGTTGCAATTTAATAACTTCAGAGACTAGTTACCCACTGGTCTTTAGAAACCCGAATAACCGGCGTCAGCTTTCGTTACAAAGCCTCGCCATCGCAAATTACCAACCAATGGAATAATCATGACCAAGCCATTAAAAGCCAATCCGTTAAAAATATTGCTGCTTACTTTGACCGCTGCTTTGAGCATCACTACTTTTTCTGCGCAAGCCGCTAGCGTTGCAGAGGAGATCGAACGCGTTCGCGCCGAACTCGTTAAAATGATTCCGCCAGCGATAGATGCTGAAATTGTTACCACTCCTGCTGAGAACGTGTATCGCATGGAGTTACAAGGCAATTATGCATTCGTTTACGTAGCCGGCGAGCATGTTTTAATTGGCGAATTACTAAATACCAAGGAGCAAATAAATTTAGGTGATGCTGCTCAAGCCGAGCGCGTCGCGAAAGTGATCGAAGAGGTACCCACTAGCAAAATGATCGTTTTTGGCCCCAAAGATGCTAAGCGTCACATCACTGTCTTTACCGATATCGACTGTGGCTATTGCCGTAAACTGCATGATGAGGTGACTGAACTCACTGATGCTGGCATCCAGGTACGTTACTTAGCGTTTCCACGCGCAGGTGTTGGTTCAGAAAGCCATAAAAAATACGTTTCGGTTTGGTGCAGCGACGATCAGCAGTCAGCCATGACCATGGCCAAGTCTGGTGGTACGGTGACGGCGGCAACTTGCGAAAACCCAGTTACTGAAACCTATAATTTGGGTCAGCAAGTAGGCGTTCGTGGCACCCCAACGATTATCTTCGATGATGGCACGCTTACCCCTGGTTACTTGCCGTCGGCAGAGCTAATTCGTCGTTTAGGCATTAATAAAGACGCATCGTAATGGTTTAACTTGCTACCGTAATTGTCAATCTCGGTGTCAGTTGTCAAGTTAAATCAGGATAATAAAAAAGGAGCCTATAGGCTCCTTTTTTAATTCTTGTTAACGTGGTTTGAATGGCATCTAACGCTCTAGCCATTCAACCTATCGCTCTAGCAGTTTAAGCTTGTCTTCTTTTTCAGCCCATTCATCGGCGTCGTCGAGAGCTGGCTTCTTCTCAGTAATTACCGGCCAGATAGCCGATAATTCCTCGTTAAGCTCTAAATAGTGCTCATCTTTAGATTCAAGGTCATCATCAGCGACAATCGCGTTTACTGGGCATTCAGGTTCACACAAGCTGCAATCAATGCACTCTTCTGGGTCAATAACCAAAAAGTTAGGGCCCTCGTGAAAGCAATCTACTGGGCATACTTCAA
>JBLHXJ010000104.1:0-9413 GCA_047629535.1 Arenicella sp.
GCGACTATTTTGGTAGTTAAGCTATCGGCAAATTTTCGTAGACAAGCTATCGGAAAATTTTCGCCAGCATACCAAGGCTAAGATTTTGCAGAAACATTAGTAGGCTTAGCCTCTTGAGTAAGCGAACACAATATTTAGTTACTTGGTAAATGCTCTAATCAACGATACAAAAACCACTTGATTTCATTTGCGCACCAATGTCTTCAAACCCCGCAACAAGTGCTTGATGAGCATCCACAGAGGATGTCCGATACGAACGCATCTTTTGTCGCTCGGCTATCTCACGAGTTGTGGTTTTTAATACTAAGGCTAAATCTAGCGTCACGGTATGCTCTGAGTCCGATACGCCATTGAACATCTTGCCACCGATCACCAGTGTCGGGTAAACACGCTTAGCAAATCGATGTGGTTTAACAAGTGTGTAACCGCAAGAATTAACCATCGAGCGAACATACGGCTTGATATCGGAAAACTTACTGTCTAGCTCAAGCACGATGCCCGACGAAGTTTGTCGCTTTCGGTAGGCGTCGAGTTGCTTATCTTCTTTTTCTCGCGATCGCAGTTTGTCTTCTAAAACCTTAAAGCTTGACTTTGCTTGGTCAGAATACTGCCCGTTAGGAAATCTTGCTAAATAAACACTTAAGCTGTCTAGACTAGGGCTAGCCATGGTCTGCTGCCACAAAGATTGCTCGGTTTGTATCGGCGACGCTTGGTTTTCCTGCTCAATAACATCATTTTCGATCGTGAGTTCGGCCTCTTGATTGGCGACAAGCTCTTGTGAACTAACACAAAAGGTCGTGGCGAGTAGAGCGCTAGCGACAAAGGGTAAAAGCAATTTAATCATTTTTCGGAACCTCACACTCCGTTACACACCACCGAACATAGCGATAAACCATTGAAAAAAATACTCTCTTTTGAAACTTTTAACTAGATTGCATCCGAGCTCATAAAGTAGAACCACTAAGCCATAAAAAAAGAAAGTAATAATTATTGATCATTAATCAACGGATTATGATCTAAAATGGCGCGGTGTCTGACCCTATTTTCATCTTTGTAATCTTTGCTCTAATACTCTCGGCTTTTATTAAAGGCTCGCTAGGCATGGGGTTTTCAACTATTTGTCTGGCGATGTTAGCCAATGTCATTGAACTAAAGACCGCCATATCCATTGTCGTTCTGCCATCAATGCTATCGAACGCTATGGTTATGATCGAGGCTGGTAATTTGAGAATTAGCCTTAGACTGTTCTTAAGCATGATACTGGCGGCTATCCCGGGCATGGCCATTGGGCTGCAACTATTGCGGCAAAGCGATAACACGCTATCTATTTCAATTTTGGCTTTAGTACTTATTGTTTATGGTTGTTGGGGCTGGGCTAACCATCAATTTAGAATCAATGACAAATTTGTACCCAAACTTAACCCATTAGTTGGCTTTACCACCGGCATAGTCAATGGTGCAACTGGTTCACAAATATTTCCAGTGATGCCCTACTTACTCTCCTTGAACATCAGCAAAGACGTGTTAGTGCAAACCATAAATCTGTCCTTCACCGTCAATAGCCTCATCATGCTTGGCTTCTTGTACAATATGAATACTCTTGATACTGACTCAATTTTCACTTACGCACTCGGAGTAGTCCCGGTCGCTATCGGCGTGTGGCTTGGTGGCAAAGTACGTAAACGGATACCCGAAGCGCGCTTTAAAAAAATAGTCATGGCTTTAATCGTAAGTCTAGGCCTATTGTTACTACTCAACTAGGATATAGTTTGGCGCTAGCATGAAATTTACGATGGCGTTTTCTACGCTTATAGATAATAATTTTGCAATCATCAAAGGTGCGGCAATGCAGGTTACACATGAATTTAATCACGATATTGAACTGGTTTTTAAAACGCTAACCGACCCCGTCTTCTTAAAGCAGCGGGCCTTATCTCTGGGCAACTTAGACGCCAACTGTGACGCTAATGGTGAGCCATCTAATTGCCAGCTCAAACTTGTTCGTCAACGTCAAATAAATGTACCTGCGGTTTTATCTGCCTTCGTTAAAAAGTTCAAATCGCCACGACAATCGAGCAATGGCAGCGACATGGCGACCACTATAGCTGTGACAATTCAACAGAAATTGACGGCGCACCCTTATCAATAAAAGGCGATGTCAGCTTAGTCCCAAGCGCCTTAGGCTGCATTTTTACGGCTAACTTTGAAACCAAAGCAAACATCATGTTTGGCAAACAAAAATTGCGCCAATACGCGGCTAAAACCATCGCCAAAGAACTTGAACTAGAATGCCACTGCACGATCAAGCACCTAGACTCACTCTAAACACTCGGCGTCAATAAACTATTTCCAATTTGTCATCTCAGCCAGAAACTTAATTGCCGGTGCTAACCTGCCTCCATGAGAACGATTCTAGAATACCTTCGTTTAAGCTTATTTGTAGGCGGCGCACTTATTGGCCTACAAATCCCGAGCTTGGTTGAACAATACGGTCAACGACTAGAATCACACGTGCTTGAATCTAAAACCAGTCTTGCAGGCTTTCAGCTTGACGCTGACAAATATTTTCAAGGCGATATCGAAAACCTCATTAAGCACTACTCGAAAAACACTGACCCGGTGATCAACGATGGCGGTGAAAGTATCGCCAGCTTAAACTCTCGCGCGCAGTTCCTTCAGCGGTCTTGGCAAGACTATAATGCGGGTTTCGCACAGCGGTATTATCATACCTTCGTGTCCCCGGTTAAAGAAATTCTTACTGCGACTTGGAGAGGTTTCGATTTTTCAGTTCGGCTAGATGCCTCGGCGATTATATGGGCTCTAAGCTTAGGCTTTATTTTGTCGGCATTAATAGAGCTTTGTTTACAATTTGTTGTGACCCTATTGCGTGGGCTCGGTAGTAGATTTTTTAGACTTAGAAAGCCGCCAACCAACGGTTAACAAAAGGCCGCAGATGATGGCTAAGCCGTCGTCGATATAGGGCCTCTAAATTACAGTATGATTAATAGATTAAAGCTAAGCCAAGGGCTCCTTGGCAACCACCGATAGCGCAGAACAACATCACGTCAAACAATACCGAGAGCATAATATGAGCAAAAACATTGACCCCACAGCAGAACAATTCGGACAGTTCAAAAATCTACCTCGAGACACACCGATCATGATGCTTAACCTTATTAAGCTGAATCGACAGGCTAACTATAAAGACGGCCGAGTCGCTACCGGCGCCGAGGCTTACCAACACTATGGCAATCAGAGCGGGCCAATTTTCTCTAGTGTTGGTGGGACAATACTATGGCGCGGACAGCCAGAGTGCATTGTCATCGGCCCTAAAGATGAGCGTTGGGATATCGCCTTTATCGCACAGTATCCAAATGCAGGGGCCTTTTTAGAAATGGTGACGAACCCAGATTATCAAGCAGTGGTGTTTCACCGCCAGGCCGCGGTCGAAGACAGTCGCCTTATTCGCATGGGCCAAGCAAAGGACGGGTCAGGTTTTTCTGGCTAGCATAAAAAGTAACTGCTAAGCCTCACTCGGGGAAAACCTCATCAAGCTTAAAACGCTCGAACTTACGATTAGGTGCTCGGCTCAGCATTACCATTTTTTGTGCCACCTGGGTGCCATCAATCGGCTTATAGCGCCGCAATAAAGGCAGTTTACAAATGATCGGAAGAACTTTGCTTGCTAAGCTCTCTGCTAGCCGAGACTGCTCACGCTCACCGAGTAATAACGATGGTTGGAGAATACTAATATGTTGAAATGCCAAACCTTGAACCTTGGCTTCTAGCTCTCCTTTCATTTTTAAATAGGCACTTAAGCTACGTTGGTCAGCACCACTCGATGACACTAATAGATAGTGATTTACTCCCTGCTCGCAGGCAATTCGCGCCGCCGTATATTGATAATCTAAATCGACCACTCTCTGTGCCGCGATAGATCCCGCCTGGTTAACGGTGGTTCCTAAACATGAAAATAGAATGTCGGCCGCGAACAGATCTTCATGCTCGCTAAGTTGATCAAAGTCGATTACATGGTTCTCAATTTTTTCAGCCGTATATTCGATCGGCCTACGCGTGATCACGATCACACGATTAACATGCTCGGCTTCGGTCAATAGCGTGACCACGTTAGAGCCGATCAAACCTGTGGCGCCGATAACTACGGCTGTTTTATGTGCGCTAGTTTTAGTCATTCGAGTAACTTAACACTGGGCGCAGCCTAATTATATAAGCAAACTGCGAATCACCTATAGTGAACCAAAATGGCCCCTATATAGGGCCATCTTTACAGCCGTATTACCGGCAATTAATGACTAGAAATTAGTCGCTAATGTTTAACCACCAACTGTCTTAGTTGGGTTGATATTTAAAACGCAGATAACCAACCGTGCCAGGAATATCATGTGGCACTAAACTAACTCCTTCCAAGCTGGTATTTAACACTGGCGGCTCTTCGTCGAACACATTATTGATGCCTAGAGTGATAGTGACAGCGTCTTCAGCAAAAGACGGTGTATAGCTAAGCTGTATATCGGTAAACAACGCCGAATCTAGGGTTTCACCATTTGCAGCCTCCATGTCGTCAACATAGCGAAAGGTCATCGAACCATTCCAACGGTCAGAAATCGAACGCCAGCATACTGAAGAAGTGGCCCGAAGCTCGGGGAAGGCTCGTTCAAAGGTTTCGCTAGTATGCGTCCCGGTTCTATTAGTCACCGTTTCAGTGCCATCAGGGTTTGGCGTTCGCTCGAGGTAGTCGTCGAGTAAAGTCGCATTAAAGCGTGAATTGAAAACACCAACACTGGTGTCGTTCGAGGTAAAAGTCACACCAAGGTCATAGCCAGAAGATTCAATTGCACCAATATTTTGCAGTTGATTGTCGACTAGGCTAATGCGGCCGGCTGAAGTACGTTGTACTGAATCGCAGAAACCAGGGTCGCCAGTATTTACGCAGGAGGTAATTAGGTCGCCTGGGCTGCGGCCTTGAACCGCGTCGTCGATATCTAAATTATAGTAGTCGGCGGTTATAGCAAAATTACTAGCCCAGTTGACCTCGGGGCTGAATACAAAGCCTGCGGTAAAGCTATCTGATGTCTCGGCTTTCAAGTCTACATTGCCACCCGAACGTGCATTAAGTTGTGGGTTAGTTTGTGCTAATCCAGCTGACACGCCGAGTGAACGACAAGTATCAATAATGTTTTGCGGCTGCGATGAGTCACGACCACCATTAGATGAGCCCAATTGACCTAGAAAGTCGGCACACGGGTCGGTCAAGGTGAAGTCCTCCCTTGCTGAACTACCAAATAACTCGCCAATGCCAGGCGCTCTAAAGCCAGTTGATACCGTACTGCGGAATGAAAACGCATCATTAACTTGCCATTATAAGCCAGCTTTATAGGTGCTCTCACTACCAGAAGTACTGTAGTCCGATGAACGTAACGCTAAGCTTGCCTCCAAACTCTTGGCAAAGCTTGCATCGCTTATTAGCGGAATACTCCCTGCGTAGAGCCGGCCGGTATACCCGCTGTTTCAGCTCGCTCAGCAATCGGGTCAGCGCTGAAACTACCTTCTTGATCTCGGTATTCGAAACCCGCGGCAAACGCTACATCACTAGCAGGAAGAGCGAAAATATCACCAGAAATATTAAACGCCAGATCGAGTAATTGTTGCTTGCTCGAATCTCGTTGCGTGTAGGTTAAAAAGTTCAACATCTCTTGGCTAAACGAACCCTGTGCATCAGGTCCTTGCCCACCAAAGAAGTTAAAAAGCACACAACCTGGGGATGCCGCGCAGACAGCAGGGTCACCTAATGCAATTTTCAAGTTCAGCGCATTGTGTGGATTTTGCTTATCTTGCTTGCCTTCATTGTCACCATAACCGATCGTCGCATCCCAATATAAGGTGCAATCACCTGCCGCAAACTTTCCTTCTAAACCAGCACTCAAAAACAACGTTTCCGCTTATTGCGAAAATAATCGAGGCCCTGATTCTAATGGCCGAAGGCCAAAAAAATCAAGATTGTCGTTCGCCACCGACAAGTCAACGCCAAACGGATTGAAAGGGTTTAAAGCCGAAACGGTGAAATTGTTAGTTATATCAGTGCCACAACCATTACCCAAACAAAGCGGTTCAGATGCGCCGCGTGTGTCAGATTCTCGTTTGGTATAAGACGCTTTAAAGAACAGGTCCAAATTGTCGTTTACCTCATGACTAATATGGGTATAAAGATTAAAACGCTCGTTTGGCGTACGCAAATAATTAAATTCTTGGCCATTATAATTGAACCGATCATCTGCCGAGAATGAATGAAAGTCTCCGCCGTTAGCGTCTCCGGCAACAAACACGGGAAGATTACCCGCGCCATCATTTAGAGCGCCGGTGTTAAACGCCATGTCTTGAAAACTAAAGTTCGGGCCAAGAATAAAACGCCCTTGAGGCGTGAACGAGGAACAGCGAGTTCCAGGCACGTTACAACTCGTGGTGTTAGCAACAGGGAAAGCAGACACGGCTCGATCTTCCGTGAATATCGCGCCTTCCTCGGCATAACTGCCACTCACAACAATATGGGTTCTATCATTGCCGCCGTCCCACAGAGCTGACACATCACGGTCTTGGCCGTCACCATCGCTTATATATTCACCGAATTGCGCATCAAACTTTAAGCCTTCGAACTTGGTGTTGGTAATAATGTTTACCACACCACTGATCGCATCAGAGCCGTAAACCGCGGAGGCACCACCTTGAAGTATTTCAATGCGCTCAATCATATTAGCTGGAATGGTGTTTAAATCGACCGTACTCGGAACCCCCGAAGCCGACGCGCCAGCGACCCAACGCCTACCGTCAACTAGGATCAGGGTGCGCTTAGCATTGACATTTCTCAGCGCTAACTGAGTAGCGCCGGCACCAATGCCTGAACCGTCTTGAGGAAGGCCAGAGTTGCCGGGAACATTGAACCTAGAATTGACAGCAGAACCCGTAATTGGTAGTTGCTGACGTGCTTGGCCGATATTGGTGAGGCCAGTCTGGTCGAGTTGCTCTAGACCGATACTTTGTATTGGTGATGCTTCGGATAATGGGTTTCGCCGAATGCGAGAACCGGTTACTACCACCTCTTCCAAGGTGGTGGTGCTGCCACCTTCATCAGCTTGGGCTTGTACTACAAGGGGCGCTGCGGTACTAAAAACCGCTCCAAAAAAACGCTGCGAGTAAACTCTTCTTCTTAAGTTTTGGGATCATCATATCTGTCTCAGGTTGACTAAATATTTCTACTAAGTAGTTGCCCCGAGTCACCGGTTTAAGCTTTTAAGCCGGTACCGTCCGAAAGAACCTTAATCGCTGTATCTAGGTCATAACGACCAGGTATTGTGTTGCTGTAGCGATTGCTAACCTGTTCATTTGGGAACAATATTTGCAAGCCGACTTTCCTCACAAACCGAATCAACGCCTTATCTGCGCGTTGTGATTTAATGTTGAAATTATATTCAGTGTTTGAGGCCATGCCCGATATAGGGCACATCAACACCACCAGTATGAGTAGGGTACACAGTGATTTAAAAAGGTTTTTGGGCTTCCCCGGAACAACTAGACTCTGCCTATAAACTACTGGCATTAACCATTAAACCGACAAGTGTTCATTATCCTCCACCGGTAATGCAACATAGTTTTGCTCACTGAGAGTGACCTCTAGAACGTGTTGACGGAAAATCTAACTTGCTACCGTTGCTACAAAACAGGCTTGCTAGTTTGACTGATTACAAAGGTGTTATTACTTAATCTAGCGTTTCATCATTAATCACGATCATGCCTTCGCGCCACGCTAGGCGGTCAGCCATTTGCTCCAAGTCATATTCAACCAACAAGCGCTCTTGGTCGGTAATAGTCAACACGTCACCCGCTTCGAGTGACGCTTTTAATCCTGCTTGCTGCTTATCCTCAGAGCTTGAAGCAAGCTGATAGATCGTCACAAGACCATGGTCAACAGCGACCTCAATCTCAGTGCCCGCTTTCTTTCGTACGCTGAATGCAGTACCAACAGCCTGCACCGACTTACCCTAGACCAACACTTTTAGCGGCCGTGTTGGGTCCTTAAACACATTGAAATGCGCTTCGCCTTGAAGCAGACGAATTACCCGTTGCTGCTTAGAAAAACTTACCACTATCTGGCTATCTGTATTCAACGTTGCAACCGAACCATCATCCAAAGTCAGCTCAAGCTGCTGGCCGATTTTGGTTTTAAATAACCGTTCTCCTACTTTGCTTGCGAGTAATTCTGACTCAGCTGAAATCGTATTGCTTGCGCTAGTATCGAGGTTTGAGGAGGCTAGAAAATTGGCTGCAGAAACGGATACATCTTTGACTAAATAGGTGGTGATCACAACAGCAAGTAGTAAACTTGCGGCGACCGCTGTGGCGATAATGGCTGTCGCGGGCACACCTCTCTCCGCGACACCGGGCGTAAGCCCAGATAAGTTCGGTTTAACATTCTTTTGGTCTTTGCGCTGATTAGCTAATGGCACGCTCAGCCCTTCGAATAACGGCGCCAACTCGGTCAATACTTCTAATTCATCCCAGATAGTGGCCAACTCTAGCAGCACAGTTTCATGCACTTTATCAGCCGCCAGCCAATCGACTAATTGCTGTTGCTGAGTGACGCTTAAGGTTTCTTGCATACGAGTAAGCCAAACACTTGCTTGACCGCGGACGCGAGCTCGTTTGTCGAATTCTAATATTTCACTCATAAGCAATAACAACCCAGAAGGGATTTAAAAAAGCAAACAACATCATTACTGACTTCGCTTGTTTGAAGCAGAATCGACCTTTCGAGTAGAGTGTTTTGACCTTGCACTAACGTCATAGCCATTCTCATTTAGATAATCCGCGCAACGCAATACGCCTTTGGCGATATGCTTTTCAATAGTGCTCTCGGAGATCTCCAGTTCTACCGCAATATCTTTTATCGAGAAAAAAATACACGCTTCAGAATAAATGCTCTTCGGCACTGGGGCGGTAAGTCACGAACAGCCGCACAAAATAATCGAAATTTCTCTTTAGACTCAAGCTCGTTAATTCTGCCTAGGCCTTGTAAATAGACATCCGGCTCTGAATAATCCTCTAGTTTAGAAGTAAGCGTATTTTCTTTTCGAGCAATAAAATTCAAGGCTAAGTTACGTGCGGTTTTGTAGATGTAGGCCTTAGGGTGATCGATGCGCTTTTTTATTTCGGCCTCGTGGGCGCGAATAAATTTTTCTTGAACAATATCATCGATGTCAGCTGATGGAACAATGCGCTTAAGCATATGTTTTAACGTGGGGGCTATAGCTGAGAAACACCTCTAATATGACAGTGCGCTTAGCTTTCTTGTTGTTCACGAAACACCCCAAGTCTATGCAAGATTGATGAATTACAGAAAA
>JBLHXJ010000105.1:0-9333 GCA_047629535.1 Arenicella sp.
AACTTTGTCACCGCGTAAAATACGACAAGAGAAGTCGCGCATAATCACTCGGCCATCAAAGCTGGCGCGTAGATTTTCAGCTTCTATAACCACTTTGCCCGATTTGCCACCGCCCGCGTTCAAACTGATATTGGCGGTGCCTTGGCGCTCACGGCGCTCGCTACGGTCATCACGCATTTGCTTTAGTGCGCGAACTCGGCCTTCGTTACGAGTTCGTCGAGCTTGAATGCCTTTGCGAATCCATACTTCTTCTTGCGCTAATCGCTTGTCGAATTTAGCGTTGACCACGTCTTCGTCTTCTAGTGCTTTGGCTTTGGTGGCAAGATAAGTTTGAAAATTACCTGGATAAGAAGTTATTAAGCCGCGGTCTATTTCAATGATGCGGGTAGATAGTTTGTCAATGAAACTACGGTCATGCGAAATGATTATCATGGTGACGTTGAGTCCGAGTAACAGCGTCTCTAACCATAAAATCGTTTCAATATCGAGATGGTTGGTTGGCTCGTCGAGCAACAAAATGTCAGGCTGCTTGACCAAGGCTCGAGCCATTAGCACTCGGCGCTTCATGCCGCCCGACAAGTCGCCAAACTGCGCTTCGGGGTCTAAATCAAATCTGGAACAAAGCGTTTTAACTTGTACATCAAGCCCCCATGCTTCTAGCTCAGTGACGATGGTCTGTGTATCAATGTCGCTTTCACCGGCTAAGTAGTAGTCGGCCAAGGCTTGGCCTAGCGTGTCATCGCCTAAGGCGACCACGCTGCGAATATCAAAATCTAAGTCGCTGGGAACCTCTTGCACTAAGCGGCCAACGATGGTGCCTTGTCGAATTAGCAGTTCACCATCATCAGGTAATACTTTGCTATCGATCATTTTTAATAAGGTGGATTTACCCGCGCCATTTCGACCAATCAAGCCAATACGCTCATTAGATTCGATAATTAAATTAGCTTGGTCTAAAATGGGGTCAGCGCCGAAGGCGACGCTTACGTTTTTCAAGTTTATTAACGACATGTGATGGCTATTGAAAGCGGGTCTATAGGTGGCAAAAGTAGCAAAATCGGCCAGAGTGTATCACTAAATGCAAGCCTACACCTTACGCCAGCGGTCATATATTAATCTTCTATTGTCGCTCTATTACTTAATTAGGAACTCTTATGTTGGTTGAACAAATTGCAGTAAAAAATAGTCTTAGAAACTACATGTACTTGGTGGCGTGCCCTGAGACGCGTGAGGCTGTAGCGATTGACCCCTTAGATCATGGATTAGTCTTGAGTCGGGCTAAGCAGCTTGGTTGGGATATTCGAGGTGTGATCAATACCCACGAGCATCACGACCATATTGGTGGTAACGAGCCGGTAATCGCAGCGACCGGCGCCAAGCTTTACGCGCATGAAAATGCTACCGACAAAATCCCTAACGTAGACGTAGGTTTACGTGCTGGTGATACGGTTCAGGTTGGCACAACGGTTGAGTTGATCGCCTTGGACACGCCGGGCCATACCTTTTGTCACACTTGCCTTTATTTTATGGGCGACAGTGATCAAGCGCCGGCACTCTTTTGTGGCGATACCTTGTTTAATGCCGGCATTGGCAACTGTCATAACGGCGGAAACCCGCAGACCATGTACCAAACGTTTGCACGGCAGATATTTGTGTTGCCCGAGGAAACTAAAATATACCCGGGGCATGACTACATCGAAAATAACTTGCAGTTCACGCTCGACCGCGAACCTGGCAATGCGGCGGCCAAAAGTTTGCTCGCTGCTATACAACAGTGGCAGGGCGATAAGCACTTCATTTCAAATGTCGCTATGGAGCGTTTGGTTAATGCTTTCTTTCGCCTAGAAAATAATCAGATTGTTGATTTGTTAAAACAGCGTTTTCCCGAGATTGGTGATTCGCCAGATCAAGAGACAGTCTTTCTGAAACTAAGAGAGCTGCGTAATCACTGGTAGCTGGCTAGCAATGTTGCCGGGTTGAAGCCAGCAAGTTGCTGCTGGTGAAAAAATAGCCGTGTTTCTAACTCAAAGCTTTATAATCTAACGTCTGAGCGAGGTTGCGTCTAAGTAATCAATAATCGCAATGCCGGAGATCCTATCTTTACGCTATTTGTAATAGAATGTGGCTGTTGATAAATAATTTTACGTAAAGAAGTTGCGGAGAAAACAATGTCTTTTGAAGATCGTGATGGTTTTATTTGGATGGATGGTGAGTTTGTTGATTGGCGCGACGCCAAAGTACACGTACTCACGCATACCCTGCATTACGGCGTTGGTGTGTTCGAGGGCGTACGCGCATACGCTACTGATAAAGGCCCAGCGATTTTTCGCCTAGACCGCCATACTGAGCGCTTGTTGCAGTCGGCTAAGATCATGGGTATGACCATTCCATTCTCAGTTGACGAGATCAATAAGGCGCAGATCGAGTGCGTTGCACGAAACCAGCTTGAGTCAGGCTATTTGCGGCCGATGGCATATTACGGCTCTGAGGCAATGGGCTTGCATGCCAAAGGTCTAAAGACTCACTTAATGGTAGCGGCTTGGTCTTGGGGAACCTATCTGGGTGATGAGGCCTTAGAGAAGGGCATTCGCGTTAAAACGTCATCGTTTAACCGTCATCATGTCAACAGCACCATGTCTAAGGCGAAAACAAATGGCCACTACACGAATTCGATTATGGCCTTACAAGAAGCCGAAAATGCAGGTTACGACGAAGCGTTGATGCTCGATACCAATGGTTATGTAGCCGAAGGCAGCGGCGAGAATATTTTCATTGTGCGTCGGGGCAAGGTTTTCACACCGTCTCTAACCTCGGCACTTGAAGGCATTACTCGTGACACTATTGTTGAATTGCTAAAAGACGATATGGATATGGAAGTCGTCGAGAAGCAAATTACTCGGGATGAAGTTTATACCGCTGATGAAGCATTCTTCACCGGTACGGCGGCCGAAGTTACGCCGATTAACTCACTCGACGACCGGATTATTGGCGATGGCAAACGTGGCGCCGTAACTAAAGAAATTCAAACTCGATATTTTGATGTAGTGAATGGCCGTAACCCAGAGCGCCTGGGTTGGTTGACACTGGTCTGAACGCTGTTGTTTAGTTAGCCAAAAATGTCTTCACTAGCAAAAAAATACCTGATCATTGGCCCGTCTTGGGTTGGTGATATGGTCATGGCCCAGAGCTTGTTTATTGATATTAAGCAGCGTCAGCCGGATTGCCAAATCGATGTGCTTGCGCCAGCCTGGACCGCTGCCTTGATTGACCGAATGCCCGAAGTTACTGAGCTCATAGCGGGTAACTTCAATCACGGGAAATTGAGCTTAGGTGAGCGAATTACACTAGCTAAGGGCTTACGCTCAAAAGGCTATACCAATGCTATTTTGCTACCCAACTCTCTAAAGTCGGCGCTGGTACCTGCGGTGGCAAAAATTCCCACACGTACTGGTTATATCGGCGAACAACGGTGGGGCTTTCTGAACGATATTCGTAAGCTAGACAAGCAAGCACTGCCGATGACCGTACAACGTTTTGTCGCGCTTGGTCTAGACAAGGGTGCCGAGGCCCGATCGATTGGTTCGATCCCAGCCCCGCAATTAGTAGTTGAGCCTGTTGCAGCACAAGCTGTGCTCGATAAAAATCAACTATGGCTTAAAAAGGAGGGCGTAGAAACCAAGATTTTGGTGCTTTGCCCTGGTGCTGAGTTTGGGCCATCAAAGCAATGGCCAGTATCGCATTACGCTGAACTGGCAAATCATTACTTAAATAAAGGCTGGCAAGTTTGGTTGCTTGGTTCCGATAAGGACGGTCTGGTTTGCCAAGAATTAGATGCTTTGTGTGGGCATAATACTGAGGTTCTAGCGGGTAAAACCTCGTTGCCTGAGGCCGTCGACTTAATCTCGTTTGCATCATTAGTGGTGGCAAATGATTCTGGCCTAATGCACATCGCCGCGGCGTTGCAGAAGCCGTTAGTCGCTGTATATGGCTCTACCGACCCTGGCCATACGCCGCCGCTCAGCGGTAATCATGCAATAGCCAGGCTAGCATTGGATTGCAGTCCCTGTTTTAAGCGCGAATGCCCATTGCTGCACCTTGATTGTTTGCGTGAGCTCAAGCCAACTAGAGTATTGGCGCTTGCCGAGACGTTACTTGCCGAGACGCTATAAGTTATGAGAGTTCTAGTGGTAAAACTGACTTCAATGGGCGATGTTCTGCATTTGATGCCGGCGTTGTCTGATTTAGTTAAGGCTAAGCCTGGTGTCGTGATCGACTGGATGGTCGAAGACAGCTTTGCTGAAATTCCGGCCTGGCATCCAAATGTTGACCGCGTCATTCGCGTATCGACGCGTCGCTGGAGAAGCTTAAAATGGCAAAATATTGTCGAGTTTTGGTCATTTGTTAAAGAACTTCGTAGTGAAACTTACGACGCCGTGATCGACGCACAGGGCTTGATGAAAAGTGCTGGTTTCGCTCGTTTTGCAAAACTAAAAAAAGACGGTTTTCGAGCTGGTTTTAGCGCTAGCTCAATCAAAGAGTCGCCAGCGGCTAGGCTATATCACAAAAAAATTGACGTCGCTCGAGAGCAGCATGCTATCGAACGTTTGCGTCAGTTATTAGCCGCTGTGTTTGGTTATGTGGTGGCTAATGCAAAATTGAATTACAACCTTAGTTTGCCTAAGTCCGCGGTTAGCAACGCCGATACCGTTATGTTGTTTCACGGTACTACATGGGAAACGAAACACTTGCCTGATGAGCTGTGGCGAGAAATAGCTGATTTGGCTTGTGATGACGGTTATAAAGTAATGCTTGCCTGGGGCAACGATGCGGAGCGACAACGCGCCGAGTGGATTGCCACAAGCCGCCGCGACGTGACCGTGCTCGAGCGGACGACACTGACCGATCTGGCCGGCACCATCTCCGGTATTTCAGGTGCGATTGCAGTAGATACTGGCTTAGGACACATGGCCGCAGCCCTTGGGATCCCTTGCGTGTCGGTTTACGGTTCGACAGATTCGACCTTAACCGGCGCTGCCGGGCAACATCAAACGCTAATTCAAAGCAGCTACGCCTGTTCGCCATGCTTAAAGAAACAGTGCTCAAGGCTAAGCCAAGCTGTACTCGAGCCCCCATGCTATAAGGCTTCTGCTACTAACCCCAAGCTTAGCGCGGCAGCTATATGGCAGACACTTTATAGACAAATAGCCTAGCTCACCAAAACTTCTAAAACTGCTTAACTTTAAGCGTATAATTTAGTTTACGTTTGAGATACTGATCAATTATGCACTTCGCCTTCTGCCTATATAAACACTTCCCGTACAGCGGCCTGTCCTTAGACATGCTGCGTATTGCCAATGAATGCACGCAACGTGGTCATAAAGCCACCGTATTTACCGGTAGTTGGGAAGGTGATGTGCCCGACGGCATTGAAGTAGTAATCATCAAGCACTTTGCGCTAACCAACCATACTCGTGCTCACACGTTTCATCGCAAGCTTGGTAAGCTTTTGAAAACCCGAGAGTTTGATGTGGTCGTGGGGTTTAATAAAATCCCAGGTATGGATATTTACTATTGCGGCGATTATTGCTACGTGGGTCGTTCCTTCTTAAGGCATTCTTTTTTCTATCGCTTTACCCCGCGTTTTCTATACTTCTCGAGTTTTGAGCGAGGCGTGTTTGGGGCGTCGTCAAAAACCAATATTTTATCGTTGTCGGATCGTGAAAAATTAATCTATCAACAGTACTATTTAACCCAAGACTCACGTTTTTTATGTCTGCCGCCAACCCTCGAAAAAGCTCGCTGGGCTAATTTAGACGAGTTGCCAGATCGTAGCTCGCTGCGTACCTCCTTAGGTATTAAAGAAGATGATAACTTGGTGCTATTAATTGGTTCTGGCTTTCAGACCAAGGGTTTAGACCGTGCGATTTTGGCGCTCGCGGCATTGCCAGAAGAGTTACTCGCCAAGACCAAGCTTTTTGTGGTGGGGCAAGATAAGACCGACAGCTTTCAACGTTTAGCAAAGCGTCATGACGTTGCTAACAACATTCATTTCTTAGGCGGGCGTAAAGACGTGCCCGCATTAATGAAAGCGGGTGATATGTTATTGCACCCGGCCTATGCCGAGACGACTGGTGGAGTATTGTTAGAGGCAATTGTTTCTGGCCTGCCAGTATTGGCAACTCCAGTTTGTGGCTATGCACCGCATATTAAAACGGCCGACGCAGGCTTTGTCTTGCGCAAACGGTTTTCGCAAGATGAGTTGAATGAAAAACTTTTAGAAATGCTGCTATCAGAACAAAAAGAGCAGTGGCGGCAAAACGGTTTGAAGTACGGCCAAAATCCAAGCCTCTATGTGATGCCGCAGCGTGCTGTCGATTTTATTGAGCAAACCTGTGTTCAGCATCGCTTGTATTTGCCGGGTGAAATGCGTCAAAAGCGTGATGAGTCGTTGTACATCACAAACGAACTGCGTCAGTCTTTGAAAGGCGAGGATTCGTTTTATCAAATGATGAACATTGAAGGCAAAGTCTACCGAGAAGCCCTTGGCCGACGTACCTTGCGCTTCACGCGTGGCAATAAAGATTATTTTTTGAAGATGCATACTGGTGTTGGTTGGGGTGAAATCATCAAAAACCTAACCTATCTTCGTGCACCAGTTGTCGGCGCCTTAAATGAGTGGCACGGGGTGCACCGACTGAAAGATTTGGAAATCGATACAATGACCGTTGCCGCCTACGGCATTCGTGGCAATAACCCAGCTACCAAACATTCCTTTATTGTGACTGAAGCGCTGCCAACGGAAACCAGCCTAGAGGATTTTTGTGGCGAATGGGCAGAGCATCCTCCGCGCACCTTAAAGCAAGTTCGACTAAAACGATGGATTCTAAATAAGGTTGTTGAAACCGCACGCGTGATTCATGAAAACGGTGCTAACCATCGTGACTTCTATCTGTGCCATTTCTTACTTGACGCGCATTTCGAGGCGGATGATCAGGTGTCTCTCGAGAGTAAGCTGTATCTGATTGATTTACACCGCATTCAAATGCGCCGTAAAACCCCCGAACGTTGGGCCGTTAAAGACATCGCAGGTTTGTATTACTCGAGTAAAGACATTGGCTTAACTAGTCGTGATTTATTGCGTTTTATGACGCTTTATCGTGGCAAGCCATTGCGTGAAATTTTACGGACAGAGACAAGTTTTTGGCGCAAAGTGGAAAGCCGCGGCAACAAGCTATATGAATCTGAAAAGCGCAAAGCATTGGTGATAGAAAAATTAGAGCATCAGCAAGCAGATCAAACCAAGGTTTTAGAAGGTGATTTTTCTGACACGAGTGTATCTTCACTGAAGCAACCTGAGGCGAATGCCAGAGTCGATGATAAAAACTCTGCCGAGCCTCGACATGTTGTTGGGAAGTAGTCGATTGCCAATGGATCTAATTGACTGGGCTAAGCAGCCGGTAACGCGAAGTATTGATTGGAACTCCCGAGTTTGGATGTCGTCAGATTATCTAGGCCTTCTTCCGCTCAATGCAAAATCGTTGAACCAATTGTTAGTCGATACCAGTACGGCCTTTAAGCACGACCGTACTACAACCGTATCTCGTGTTCAGTTGGCCGACGAGGCGATGGTTCTAAAGCGTTATAACCCTCGTAATCAATGGCATAAAATTAAACGTGCGTTGCGTCGTTCGCGCGCTCGGCGTTGTTGGCAAATGAGTTATGCTTTTTCTGAAGCAGGCTTAAATGTAGCGGCACCCATATTGATGCTAGAGGATCGTTTTGGACCGTTTAGGCTAAACGCTTATTTCGTTAATGAATTCTTGGAAGGCCAAGAGTTAATGACGGTGTTGCCGACAATGAATGATGCACAACAGTTAATAGTGGCCGCCGCGATCGAAGATGCTTTTGAAAAATTAAAAGCCGCACGCTTGACTCATGGGGACTTAAAAGCGAGTAATTTGATGTGGAGTAATGATAGGCTCTATTTCATTGATTTGGACGCAGCTCAGCAGCATAGAAACCCCGTGACTTGGTTGAAGGGTCACAACAAAGACCGAAAACGATTTTTGAAAAATTGGCAAGGAGATAGCCAATTATTAGCGATTTTCGATCGCTAGTCGGGTAAGTTTCGGCTTCATCACAATACCGATACGGCAGCGGTTTATACAACAGCACTGAACAATAGAATCATAAGTGATTTGGCTTGACGCTTAGGCTCCCGGCTTTTCTGTCGCTTGGATGGTTCTTGTCGCTCTCGTTTAACTTATTGCTTTAAGGCCGTAGCCTTTAAGGTCGGTCATTGGTTAAATTATATGGATTCACACTTGCAGTGCTAATACCGGTGTAATGGTGTGTAATAGCAACCCCGAATCACCCTCGCTAAACTACTTTATATGGATTGATTGAATGTTCCATGGGGATGGAGCTAGAAGGCAGGGAAACGGAATACTCACGGGAAGTTGAGACGGTCATGGACGACCACTTTTATAGATGATTACTCTATGAGTCTGGTATCTAAAAGAAAATCTCATTGAACAACACACCACCCGCATGTTGATTATTAGACTGAAATAAACAACAGGTTTTCTGCCAGATCAGATCAGCTTATATCAAGGGTGCCTGTAAAACAGCTTATAGGCACTAATCTTGGACCGGTCCATAGAAGTAGTAACGAACATTTTCTAAAGCAATAAACCGATAAGACTCGGTTTGAATTTTCGGTAATTCGATGTGACCTATGAGCGATATGAGCTCGTTGCAAGAGATCTCCTAATTGCCTGTACAGTCAGCGTCAAATTTGGTGCTTGACTGCGAGAATTATCACTTGTCGGGTTTGCCGCACCATCAGTGCCGGTACTAAGTATCAATGACTTGAGAAAAAATATTGACATGGTCATTCCCAGAGCGAACCAAAACATCATTGATGCGTACGGTTTTAAAGTTTTATACATAAGGTCCATCCCGATTTAATACTGATTAAATAAAAAAACCATCCATGGCATTCATCTCCTATTCGGCAAACCTCTAAGTCCTTATAATCACGATTAGTTAGACTCAATAACAATCGTAGAAAACTCCCTTTAAGGCCAAGTATTGCTAAAGTACTTGATGGTGACAAAGGTCAGGGTCATTTGATTGATCAATAGTGCGCGTTCGGCCAAAAAAATAGTATTACAGGCCATTACAGCTAGTTTGCTATTTGCTCTATTGGTGCTAAGTTAAGCTGGTTATTTGAGTTGGCGGTTAAGCGCTCGTCAAATAATATTCGAGAAGGTAACGTTGATTCTAAAATGGAGAAAAAAATATGAGTAACGCAAAAATTAAAATCATAAC
>JBLHXJ010000106.1:0-9309 GCA_047629535.1 Arenicella sp.
AATTCGAATGATAGTTATTGGCTTAGTAACCCTAACGCTCCACTAGAAGGCTACTCACCAATTATTGGCTCGGAGCGAACCGCTCGAAGCCTACGCACTCGAGCAGGTATCCATTACGTCAATGAATTGCTACAAGCCGGCCCGGTTAAGCCGTCAGCGGTGTACAGTTTGATCGATGATCATCGAAACTTTGGAGCCGAGCTATTATTAGACGATCTTTTGCTGTTATGCACCGCAGAACGCCGGTCTATCGCCGCAAGTTGTCAGGCATTGAAGCAATGGGATCGCGCACACCGAGTCGACAGTCGTGGTGCTCACCTTTGGACCGAGATCATGCGCTCATTGAGAGCTGAACCGAGTATTTATCAGGTTCCGTTTGATCTCAAAGACCCGACTAATACACCTGCTGGTTTAAATACCTCCGACCCGCAGGTCTCTGAGCTGTTGATTACGGCTATTGAAGCAGCACAACAGCGTCTGACTAAACTGAATATTGCGCTTGATGCCAAACTTGGTGAGATTCAATATGTGCAGCGTAATGAGCGTAAAATAGCGATTCCTGGAGGCGAGGGCTGGAGTGGCGCTTTTTCAATGATTATTGCCCCATTGGCAAAGGAACCTGGCGTTGGTTATACCCCTGTGGTTCACGGCAATAGCATTATCGAAGTGGTTGCCTGGGACGATCAAGGCAAGGTCAATCCGCGAGGCATCTTGACCTACAGTCAATCGCAAGAACCCGATAGCCCACATTATGCTGATCAGACTGAACTCTACTCCAAAGGCGAATGGATTGACTTTCCATTTCATGAAGAAGACATTGCCAATAACCCAGACTTACGAAGCCTAAGGTTGACTGAGTAAAATCTGGCCAGTCAATGGTAACGACAAGCAGAGGCGTAACAGCCTCTGTTTTGGCAAGCTGATTGGCCAGCCAACAGGCGTAGGGATTATCCATGACCTTAGGCGCTACATCCGTTACTATAATCATTCTTGTTGTCACCCAACCCTAGGTTTATTAACCTCGTGAGTAGTTATAATTAATGTCGTTAACGCTTAACAATGTCAGACGAGCGGTTAATGGAGAGGTTCATCTTAATGACATAACCATGTCGCTCTCGGCCGGTTCGTTCAACGTTCTACTAGGGCGAACGCTAGCCGGAAAAACCTCTCTTATGAGATTGATGGCTGGATTAGATAAACCCGATTGTGGTCAGATTCTAATGCACGGTGAAGATCTATCCGGTGTCCCAGTTCAGCGGCGCAATGTGTCGATGGTGTATCAACAATTCATAAACTACCCACATTTGTCGGTGTTTGATAACATCGCCTCGCCGTTACGAGTGGCGGGTAAATCAGCATCGGTAATCAATAGCAAGGTAAAGGAGATTGCCTGTTTGCTGCATATCGAAGAGTTTCTTGGTCGTTTTCCATTGGATTTATCAGGTGGGCAACAACAGCGAACCGCTATGGCTCGAGCCTTGGTTAAGGACGCCAGTTTGATTTTGTTTGATGAGCCACTGGTTAATCTCGATTACAAATTGCGTGAGGAGTTGCGAACTGAGTTACGCGAATTGTTTAAGGAAAGCAAAACAGTGGTGGTTTACGCCACCACAGAGCCCGGTGAGGCGCTCGCGCTAGGCGGTGTCACCACTTTATTGCACCAAGGGCGATTGATTCAATCTGGGGCGGCACATGAGGTCTATGCCCGGCCAGATAATGTCGTCGCGGCCGAGTTGTTTAGCGAACCATCGCTAAACATGCTTGATATCGCAGATCATCCACATCAAACGGGTCAACAGCTCGGTATTCGCCCAGAGCATGTGACTCTGTCTGCCAGCCAAGACAGTGATTTAGCGCTTGATCTAATGGTTGATGTTGCCGAAATCAGCGGTTCCGAAACGTTTCTGCACATGCGCAAGCAAGACGGCCGGCAGCAGGAACTAATCGCGCGTTTACGCGGCGTACATCAGCATCAATCGGGCGATCTTGTAACCGCTTATTTTCCACAATCGAAACTGTTTCGCTTCGATGCCGACGGTAATACTCTTGATACCGTGGTTAATAGCTCAAGTGCTTCTTCAACAAACGGTTCAGAGGTGCTAAGCAATGGCTGAGATACAATTAGCATCATTGGCGCATAGCTACCTGGCGTCTCCATCAGCTTCTGAAGACTATGCCATTCGTCAAATGAACCATGTTTGGGAGCAGGGCGGAGCCTATGCTTTATTAGGCCCCTCAGGGTGTGGCAAAAGTACCTTGTTGAATATTATTTCAGGCTTGTTGAGCCCGTCGGAGGGCAGCGTGCGCTTTGATGGCCAAGAGGTCAATCACCTCAGCCCAGCCGAGCGCAACGTCGCGCAAGTGTTTCAGTTTCCAGTGGTCTACGACACCATGTCGGTGTACGACAATCTGGCGTTTCCGTTACGCAACCTAGGCAAGGATAAGGCCACTATTGATACACGTGTGCGTGAAATTGCCGCCGCGCTAGAGCTAGACTCTGACCTGATGCGGCGAGCTAAGAACCTAAGCGCGGATGACAAACAAAAAGTATCGATGGGCCGTGGTCTGGTGCGCGATGATGTGTCGGCTATCTTGTTAGATGAGCCATTAACGGTTATCGACCCGAGCCTCAAGTGGAAACTTCGGCGGCAACTAAAGCGGCTACATCAGCAGTTTAATGTGACTATGGTACTGGTCACTCACGATCAATTGGAAGCATCGACGTTTGCCGATAAAATCGCCGTTATGTACCAAGGGCAAATTGTGCAAAACGGCACGCCACAAGAATTATTCGAACAGCCTGCGCATACTTTTGTTGGTTACTTTATTGGCAGCCCTGGTATGAATTTCATTGATGTGTCGTTGCTCAACGGCTGTGCTGAGTTTGCTGGCCTTGCGATGCCCGTTGATGTCGATATTTATCATGCCGCGGTAAGTCTAAACACGAAAAAAATCAAACTGGGTATTCGCCCAGAATTTGTTCGCCTGCATGAGACGCCTGAAGAAGGCGCATTTGATGCGATCGTGGACACGATAGAAAACCTTGGCGCCTACACAATAGTCACCATTAAATTGGCTGGGCAGCTGCTTAAAGCTCGAATAGAAGAGGACGACTGGGTGCCGGTAGATCGTGTCTTTGTATCCTTTCCCGTGCAGTGGCTAAAGGTGTACGCCGACGATTACCTGGTAAAGACGGTTTAGCGATGCAGATCAAAGTTAAAAATCAAAAAGCCTTATGGCTAGTGTTGCCGGTATTTATTTTGGTGGCGTTTTCATCACTGATCCCGCTGATGACCATTGTTAACTACTCTATTCAGGATATTTTTGATGTCAACAATGCGTATTATGTCGGCACAGACTGGTACCGCGAAGTACTTGCAGATCCACGCTTACGCGATTCGCTGGTGCGGCAGTTTAGTTTTTCGGCCTCCGTGTTATTGATTGAAATTCCACTGGGTATCGGCATTGCCTTGATGATGCCGAAATCAGGGCGTTTAGCTTCTTTATGCTTGGTACTTTTGGCGGTTCCATTACTGGTTCCTTGGAATGTGGTAGGCACCATTTGGCAGATTTATGGCCGCGCCGATATCGGCTTGATGGGCTCCGCGCTTACCTCTATGGGCTTTGATTATAACTATGCTTCTGACCCTGTGGACGCTTGGTTAACGGTATTGGTGATGGATGTTTGGCACTGGACATCGTTAGTCGCCTTGCTCTGCTTTTCAGGTTTACGTTCGATTCCTGATGCCTACTATCAGGCCGCGCAAATTGATCGCGCATCAGGCTGGTCAGTGTTTCGCTATATTCAATTGCCAAAGTTAAAAAATGTCTTAGTAATTGCCATTTTGCTACGCTTCATGGACAGCTTTATGATCTATGCTGAGCCTCTGGTGTTAACCGGCGGCGGGCCGGGGAACTCGACCACATTTCTAAGTCAAACCTTAACCAAGATGGCTATCGGGCAGTTCGATTTAGGCCCGGCCGCGGCTTTCTCGCTGATCTATTTCTTAATCATTTTGGCTGTGTCGTATGTCTTTTTTACGACCATTACACAGATGGATAAGGAGCGTTAAATGACTATGAAAAAACGTCATGTTGTTGGGCTCAGCTTGTATTTCGTTTTTCTGCTGCTACCGATCTACTGGCTAGTGGTGATGTCATTTAAGAGCAATCAAGAAATTTTGGGTCAATTGACCTTGTGGCCACAATCGTTCTCATTCGACAATTACATCACGATATTCTCCGACCCCAGTTGGTATATGGGGTATGTCAATTCAATGATCTACGTGGCGATCAACGTGGTTATCACTTTGCTAACCGCTTTACCTGCGGCCTATGCTTTTAGCCGATACAACTTCTTAGGTGATAAACACCTTTTTTTCTGGCTCTTAACCAATAAGATGTCGCCACCGGCGATCGCGTTGCTGCCATTTTTTCAATTATATTCGTCAGTTGGTTTGTTCGATACGCATATCGCAGTGGCGTTGGCACATTGCCTATTTACTATCCCGCTGGCGGTCTGGATTCTCGAAGGTTTTATGTCTAGCGTTCCGCGAGAAATTGATGAAACGGCCTATATCGACGGTTATAGTTTTCCACGTTTTTTCGTTACCATTTTCATGCCTATGATCCGATCTGGAATCGGTGTAACGGCGTTTTTCTCGTTTATGTTTTCATGGGTCGAATTGCTGATGGCACGAACCTTAACGTCGGTTGAAGCTAAACCGATAGGCGCGATAATGACTCGTACCGTAGGTGCTGCGGGTGTCGATTGGGGCTTGCTGGCGGCTGCAGGGGTGCTGACTATTATCCCAGGCTGCCTGGTGGTTTGGTTCGTGCGTAATCATATTGCAAGGGGCTTTGCCCTTGGCCGAGTTTAGAGGTAAGCGTTATGAAATGGATGGCATGGACACAAACCACAGCAGTGTTTTTTTGCTGTATTGCCCTGATCTTAGTGGTGATGACACTGTGGGAACTAAAGTCACCCTCAATAGAGCGTAAGGGCTTTCTACCGATGGCAACTACCCGCGGTGATCGTTTGTTTGTAGGTCTATTAAGTGCGGCTTATATTCATCTTGCATTTCTAGCGACCACAGAACTGTCGTTATGGATAGCCTTAGCGGTTTCAATTACCTGGTTGCTAGCACTATTACGCTGGGGTTAAAGCGCTTGCTGGGGTTAAGATTTAAGCGATAAGCTGAAATAAAAAATTCTAAAAATAAAGATTAAAGAACATCAAAGAAATTTAAAAGAGGAAGATATGATCATCAATAACAAGGTATCAAAGCTACTTGTGGTCGGCAGCGCAATTGCAATCGCGTGCAGCAGTTTACTCGCGCACGCCGATCAATATGACCAAGCGGCAAAAAAATGGGTCGAAAGTGAATTTACCGAATCTACTCTAAGCACTGAACAACAGCTTCTAGAAATGGCTTGGTTTACCAACGCGGCGGAGAGTTTTCGTGGCATGTCGATTAATGTCGTATCTGAGACCATAACAACGCACGAATATGAGTCGCGAGTGCTGGCCAAAGCATTTACCGAAATCACCGGCATAAAACTAACTCATGATTTAATTCAAGAGGGAGATGTGGTCGAGAAGCTGCAAACGCAAATGCAATCTGGGCGTAATATCTACGATGGCTGGGTCAATGACTCAGATCTGATTGGCACTCATATGCGTTACGGTAAAGTGGTTCCGATTTCCGATATGATTGCCGGCGAGGCTAAGGATTACACACTACCAACGCTTGATCTGGATGACTTTATTGGTCTGAGCTTTACCACCGGGCCTGATGGTAAGTTATATCAATTACCGAGCCAACAATTTGCCAATCTCTATTGGTTTCGTGCTGACTGGTTTGAGCGTGCCGATTTAAAGCAAAAATTTAAAGCAAAATATGGCTACGACTTAGGTGTTCCACTTAATTGGTCGGCCTATGAAGATATTGCTGATTTCTTCTCTAACGATGTAAAAGAAATTGACGGCGAGAGAGTCTATGGCCATATGGATTACGGTAAAAAGGACCCATCACTCGGCTGGCGTTTTACCGATGCGTGGTTCTCCATGGCGGGTGCCGGCGATGTCGGTATCCCCAATGGCTTGCCGGTTGATGAGTGGGGTATTCGAGTTGATGGTTGCCGACCAGTGGGCTCTAGTGTTAGCCGAGGCGGGGCAACCAATGGCCCAGCAGCGGTTTACGCAACCACTAAGTATGTAGAGTGGCTGAGTAAGTATGCGCCACCTGAAGCCCCTGGGATGACCTTTGGCGAAGCCGGGCCGGTACCAGGCCAAGGTAATGTTGCGCAGCAAATTTTTTGGTATACGGCTTTTACGGCAGCGCTAACGACGCCAGGCTTGCCGGTGATGAATGTCGATGGTACGCCAAAGTGGCGTATGGCACCCTCACCTAGAGGGCCGTACTGGCAAGAGGGTATGAAGTTGGGTTACCAAGATGCTGGGTCCTGGACTTTTTTGAAATCAACCCCGCAAAAACGACGTTTAGCTGCTTGGTTATACGCGCAGTTCACTGTCTCAAAAACGGTCTCTTTAAGCAAAACTTTGGTCGGATTGACACCTATTCGGGAATCGGATATTAATTCACAGGCGATGACCGATATAGCGCCAAAGTTAGGTGGCCTCGTGGAGTTTTATCGCAGCCCGGCCCGACTGCAGTGGTCGCCAACGGGGACTAATGTGCCTGATTACCCTAAGCTAGCGCAATTGTGGTGGCAATATATCGCCGAGGCGGCCAGCGGGGAGTCGAGCGCTCAAGAAGCACTAGACGGTCTAGCAAAAGCACAAGACAAAGTAATGGCGCGGATAGAGCGAGCTCAAGTTCAAGGGGAATGTGGGCCAAAGCTGAATAAACCTCAAGACCCCAAATTTTGGTTAGATCAACCGGGCGCACCAAAAGCCAAGTTAGCCAATGAGAAACCACAAGGCAAAACGATTGCCTACGATACTTTGCTAGAAAGCTGGAAACAGTAGCGTCTTATTGGCAGTCACTATGGTTAGATCTGCGTCGAAAGCTACCGAGAGTTCGGCGCAGATACTAGCATTACCGCGTATTAGTAAGGCTCAGATACATATCTGCGAGTGTCGTCGGTCAATTTTGAATTGGCTTAGGCGTGATGCCCTTGACCTGAATAAAGTCAGCGCTCTTACACGCCGTTACTCGACTACCCCAGAAGTCATTTCGACTTGACAAGAAGTGACTCGATCTTTGCGCAGAATTTCGGCTACGTCTTCAAAGCCGATGTGACACCCAATCAATACGCCTTTTTTATCGAAAAATAACCCTCAGCAAACAGCTATGTATCTTAGAGTGCCGCCCTAGATCAAACCGCAGGGTGGTAAGTCTGACTTTGTTAAGACGAGTCTCGTAGCGCCTTAGGGTTTAGGCTATCGGTACTATTTTTTTATCTTATGCACGCATTTTGCTGGTTTGGTACTCATCGTAGCTGCCTTCATAGACAATCATCTTTTTGTCTTTAATTTCGAGTATACGATTGGCCAAAGTAGATACAAACTCGCGGTCATGGCTGACAAAAATCAGAGTGCCTTCGTAGATTTTCAGAGCGTTATTTAACGCTTCGATGGCTTCCATGTCCATGTGATTAGTTGGCTCATCTAAAATCAAAACATTGGTGTCTTGCATCATTAACTTACCAAACAATAGACGATTTTTTTCTCCACCTGAACAAACCCGGGCTTTCTTATTAAAATCGTCTTCAGTAAACAATAAATTGCCCAATAAGCCGCGAACCTTGAGGTCATCATGCTTGGGCGTACGCCACTGCATCATCCAGTCAAACAGACTCATGTCGGTATCAAAGTCGAGGGTATTGTCTTGTGGACAGTAGCCGACAACCGCATTTTCAGACCATTTAAAACTGCCGCTATTTGGCGTAAATTGTTCCAAAAGGCAACGTAGAAAGGTCGTCTTTCCGGTTCCATTTTCACCCAGCACAGCCCAGCGTGATCCGGCATCAAAGATCACATCGTTGCTAGTAAACAATGTTTCGCCTCTAAAGCCATGCGAGAGATTTTCTAGAACCACGGCATTGCGATGTAACTTTCGATGCTGCTTAAAGTTAAGCTTGGGTGTCATTCTGCTCGACGACTTAACGTCATCTAGTTTAATTTTATCCAGCTTCTTAGCTCGAGAACTGGCTTGCTTAGCTTTAGAAGCATTCGCTCCAAAGCGGTTAACGAAGTCCTGTAATTCATCAATTTCAGCACTTTTGCGGGTGTTGCCCGCGAGTAGTTGCTCTCGTATCAGGCTTGATTGGGCAAGGAAATACTCATAGTTGCCTGGGTAGATACGCAGCTCGCCATAGTCAATGTCGGCCATATGTGTACACACTGAATTCAAAAAATAACGATCATGCGAGATGATTATCATGGTACACGTGCGTTTATTCAGCTCAGTAGTCAACCAGTTAATGGTGTCGATATCTAAGTTATTGGTCGGCTCATCGAGCAATAAGATATCGGGGTTGGCAAATAATGCTTGAGCGAGTAACACACGTAGTTTGCGGCCGGGGGCTACTTCACTCATTAAGCCAAAATGCAGTGATTCTTCAATCCCGGCATTGAGTAAAATATCACCTGCGCGGCTCTCCGCGGTATAGCCATCCATATCAGCAAATTCAGATTCAAGATTGCCGACTTTCATGCCGTCGGCTTCAGTCATCTCAGGCAAGCCATAAATGCGCTCGCGCTCACACTTGATTTTCCAGAGTGTCTTGTCACCCATAATCACGGCATCGATAACACTATGGCGTTCAAAAGCAAACTGGTCTTGACTCAAAGTACCAAGCTTTTTACCTGGGGTGATCGAGATATTACCCGAACTTGGCTCTAGCTCACCGCTCATGATCTTCATTAAGGTCGATTTACCACAGCCATTAGCTCCGATTAAACCGTAGCGATTACCTTTGTCAAATTTGGCCGAAATATTTTCAAACAACGGCTCTGAGCCAAATTGCATGGTTATGTTTGCTGTGGAGATCAAAACAGAGTCCGAATGGGTTAATAATTAAGCTTGCGGAGTCTACAGACTAATTGTTTTTGAGTATACGGCCGCTCTGCGCAAAAACTTAAATTAGACAAGCAGTTTTGAAGGTATAGAAATTACCGTTTAGTCGGTAACAATGTGTAATGAGTGATTATCTGGGGAGATAGGTGCGGCGATCAAAGTAACAAGCGATTTAAGAGGGCTCAAGCGAGCCTTTTAAGTCTTTGCACCCTAAGCGATAACCGCACGGTATCCTGACCCTATAGCGGCCCTTCGTCCTGAGCTA
>JBLHXJ010000107.1:0-9307 GCA_047629535.1 Arenicella sp.
GCCCATGCCGCCGAACATGCCAGTTGCTGTATTTGCCAAGCCTTGACCAAAGCACTCGCGATTACCGTTACCACGTGTTTCAGTGATTTCATCGATCAAACGCAAAGTTAATAATGACTCAATAAGGCCAATGGCTGCTAAAATGAAGGCATACGGCAAGATAATACTCAGCGTTTCTAGATTAAACGGCACCGACGGAATGCTAAAAGTCGGCAGGCCACCAGCAATTGAAGCAACGTCGCCAACAACCTTGGTATCAATGTTTAAGCCAAATACAGCCAGAGTTACGGCTACAATAGCAACCAGCGAAGAGGGGATCGCGGTTGTCAGCATGGGTAAGAATTTTATGATCGCCATGGTTACGGCAACAAGAGCCAACATTATGGTGAGTTGATCTGCGGCCAACCATGCAACGTCTAAGATGCCGCCTTCTAAGAATGTACCCACAGCCCAACCTGGCTGTCCTGGCTCACCAAATTGACCTAGCTGAGCTAAGAAAATAACGATAGCCAAACCGTTTACAAAGCCTAGCATCACTGGGTGCGGCACCAATCGTATGAAGCGCGCGATACGTAATGCACCAGCCGCCATTTGCAATAAGCCCATTAAGACAACCGTAGCAAACAAGTACTGAACGCCGTGATCCGCCACCAAAGCCACCATAACCACTGCGAGTGCGCCAGTTGCGCCAGAAATCATGCCTGGGCGACCACCGGTAATAGCCGTGATTAAACCGACCATAAAGGCTGCGTACAGGCCAACAAGAGGTTCAACACCGGCAATTAGCGCAAAGGCAACCGCTTCAGGCACTAGCGCTAGGGCGACGGTCAAGCCTGAAAGCAGATCATTTTTAATGCTGCTACGGCGTGCTGCTGAATTCTCAAACATAGTATAGCTCGGGTTGTGACTTAATATTGAAGGCCGCAAAAAACGATTAGTTGCGCCTTAGCGCGCGAAGTCTAAGAGTGTCAGCCTGTTAACACAAGTGCAGGCGTGCTAAATAGTGTGGTTTATCGAATATAAAGTTTTTGATTTAAAAGGCTTTTCTGGCTTCTTTTTTAAGTCGTTTGTCGTTAGAATCTCGCGCCTTGGATGTTAATCTGCTGTTGAAAGTTGTTGAAAACTGTTAAACAAGTATATTTCCTCCAAATTTGCGCCAAAATCCTTTCATTTACTTTATTTAAGGGCTAAAATCGCGCGCCTCGTGAGGGTTAAGCCCTGCACGCACAAAAAGCTCCAAATCAATTGGTATTGATGAGCTTGAGAAAAGTTAAATCAATGCTGGCTAGTTATAGGCTAGCGAGCACACTAAAACAGAGTACTTATTATGGTAACAATTCGTTTAGCCCGTGGTGGCGCCAAAAAACGTCCTTTCTACGGCATTATGGTCGCAGATTCACGTCGCTCACCTCGTGGTCGTTTCATCGAGCGTGTAGGTTTCTTCAACCCACGTGCTGTTGGTGGTGAAGAACGTATGCGTATCGACATTGACCGTGTTGAATACTGGATCAGCCAAGGCGCACAACCGTCTGACCGTGTTGCTAGCCTTTTAAAGCAATTTGCTAAAGGTCCAGAAGCATTGGCCGCTGAAACAGCTAAATTGGTTGCTGCTACTGACGCTAAGAAAGCCGCCGCTGATAAAGCTGAAGCTGACTCAGTGAAAGCTCAAGAAGTAGCTGAAGCTGAAGCGAAGAAAGCCGCAGCTGCTGCTGAAGCTCCGGTTGCTGAAGAAGCTCCTGCTGAATAATTTACCTCACCTTATAAAGTAGTCAACTAAGGTGTACGTAGAACTCGGCAAACTTGTCGGCGTCTGGGGTGTTAAGGGGTGGGTTAAGCTCCATTCATATACTCGTAATCGCGCCGACATTAGCCAATATAAAACCTGGTACTTACAAAAGTCTGGTTCGAAGACTGATCCAACGCCAATTGATGTACTCAATTGTCGAGAACAAGGTCAAGGCATGGTCGTTCAGTTCGATGGTGTTAACGACAGAGATCAAGCCATGGCTATGAGTGGTCAGCTTATTTTTGTTAAGCAAAGCGATTTGCCAGACTTGCCTAAGGGTGAGTTTTATTGGCAGCAGTTAATTGGTTTAACGGTTAAGAATGAAGCGGTTAGCATTGGTAAAGTTTCTTCGATTCTTGATACTGGAGCTAATGATGTTTTGGTTTGTAAGAACGCGGTAGAAGGTAAAGCCGATGTGTTAATCCCTTATACCGATGACGTGGTTTTAGAGATAGAGTTGGAAGCTGGAACTATGTTGGTCGACTGGGATCCGGATTTTCTGCTTGAAGATTAAGGCTTTTTGAGAATTTGCCTAACCGCAAATTAGCTGAGGGCTCTTTAAGAATTTGCCTAACCGCAAATTAGCTGAGGGCTCTTCAGTAGTTTGATTATTTAGGCTTGAATTAGGTAAAAACTAGGAAAATGGATCTACACGTTATTTCAATTTTCCCAGATATGTTCAGTGCGATTACTGAACACGGCGTGATAGGCCGAGCGATAAAGCACAATGTGTTATCGCTGACTCTACACAACCCTAGGGACTACGCCGACGACAAACACAGTACTGTCGACGGAAGGCCTTATGGCGGTGGCCCTGGCATGGTGATGATGCCTGAGCCAATGGTTAAAGTTATTGAGGCAGCGAAGGCTCGAGCCAAACCCGGTGCTAAAGTTATTTACTTAAGCCCACAAGGTAAGCGCTTTAATCACGCTGCTGCAAAAGAGTTCGCGGAACGTGATTCGGTGATTTTTTTGGCGGGGCGGTACGAAGGCATTGATGAGCGTGTACTCGAAGATCATGTCGATGAAGAATGGTCGATTGGTGACTTTGTGTTATCTGGCGGCGAGTTACCAGCAATGGTAATGATTGATGCAATTGCGCGATTATTGCCAGATAGCTTAGGTAACAGCGAATCAGCACAACAAGATTCGTTTGCGCAAGGCATCTTAGATTGCCCGCACTATGCGCGACCAGAGATATTTTCTGGTCAGAAAGTGCCCGATGTGTTGCTAAGTGGCAACCATAAAGCCATTGCGAAATGGCGCGAACAGCAGGCCTTAGGCCGCACCTGGGACAGGCGCCCAGATCTGTTGGAAGAAATAGAACTAACAGGCGCGCAGCAAAGCCTGTTGGATGAGTATAAGAAGAATTAAAGATTAACTGAATTTGATAGACGATACTTCCTTCAAGCAATAATGCGTTGAATAGTAGAGTTGGAGATTAAAATGACTAACTTGATTGATGAAATTAATAGTGAGCAACTAAATGCTGATATCCCAGACTTCGGTCCAGGTGACACAGTTGTTGTTCAAGTAAAGATTAAAGAGGGCACTCGTGAGCGTCTTCAAGCCTACGAAGGTGTGGTAATTGCGATGCGTAATCGCGGCCTACATTCAGCCTTTACCGTACGTAAAATTTCATATGGCGAAGGCGTTGAGCGTGTATTCCAAACTCACAGCCCACTAATCGACTCAGTGACGGTTAAACGTCGCGGTGCGGTTCGTCGCGCTAAGTTGTACTACTTGCGTGAACTTACTGGCCGTAAGGCACGTATTAGAGAGAAGCTATAATAAGCTGACCTTTTGTAAGTCCAAAAGAGCCTCTGTGCAGCAATGCCAGGGGCTTTTACGTACATGGATGTACGGTATGCAGAAAATGCAGGAGCAATTGTCGAGGTCGAACATGGACCGCGTTGCCCTCTTGAGTGGCGTGTACGGTATGCAGAAATTGTATTAATGAAAGTTTCGCGAGTGGGTTTTTAAGTTGCTTAGCGCGTGATCGTGCTTTTCGATATAGCCAGCAATAATATTGGCGACCCCTTGTTGATGCTCAAGCTTGCCTTTGATATACAGAATATGACCACTTAGTATTGCCTCACGAAAGCGCGCTTGAATGCTGTTCCACAATACAATGTTGAGGTTGCCAGTTTCGTCTTCCAATGTCATAAATATAACCCCGCTGGCGGTCCCAGGGCGTTGTCTGCAAGTCACCACGCCTGAGACTTCGATCATGCTGTTGTTAGTTTGGGCAAATATGTTCTCAGCGGTAGTGCAGCGTTGGAACGGGTGTGTGTTACGAAGTAATTGCATTGGGTGGTATTTTAATGAAACGCCACGCGCGTGTTGGTAATCAAGTAACAGTGTATCTAGCGA
Source organism: Arenicella sp. (assembly GCA_047629535.1). Classification (GTDB taxonomy): domain Bacteria; phylum Pseudomonadota; class Gammaproteobacteria; order Arenicellales; family Arenicellaceae; genus Arenicella. Next base: position 4,160 of record JBLHXJ010000107.1, read on the forward strand.
AGTAAGTTCTGGGATAAAGTCAGCTTGGCCAGGTTTTTGTGTGTTCAGTCCGTCATCATTTTGAATCGAATGCCAGTACACGCGCCGTCTATTTTCTTCAAACCTGTGAAAGGCATCGGCGTCGACCATTTTAAGTATTTCGTTACTATTAAAAAGCTGCCGTTGCTTTACATCACTAATGCTTTTGAAGCGCTTTTTCTGCCTCGCGTTAACCGCTGCTATCGCCGATGATTGGCGAATGCCTTTGATTAAACAGATCCCCAACCTAAGCGCAGGCATGGCATTAAGGTATTCGAGTTTGTGTTGCCAATCGCTACTATTAATACAAATTGGCAACACCACAATATTATGTCGCTTAGCATCTTGAATCAGTTGCGACGGAGTATAAAAACCCATTGGCTGACTGTTTAAAATACCCGCATAGAAGGCGATGGGGTGATACAGCTTTAGCCATGATGAGAGATAAACTAAGATCGCAAAACTGGCTGAATGCGATTCTGGAAATCCGTAACTGCCGAAGCCATTTATTTGATTAAAAATCTGTTCTGCAAATTGCTGTGTATAACCTCGTTGCAACATGCCTCGCACCAGCTTGTCTCTAAACTGCTCGATGTCTCCTCGCTTGCCCCAACTGGCCATTGCGCGCCGCAGTTGATCGGCTTCGCCGCCACTAAAACCGGCGGCGACCATCGTCAGCTTTATAACCTGCTCTTGAAATATCGGGATGCCCAAGGTTCGTTGCAATACTGCTTTGATTTGTGGGTTGGCGTATTCGACGGGATCTTCGCCATTGCGACGCCTTAGGTAAGGGTGCACCATGTCGCCTTGTATTGGGCCAGGGCGAACAATCGCAACCTCTATTACAAGGTCATAGAAGCAACGAGGTTTTAAGCGCGGCAGCATCGTCATTTGAGCCCGCGACTCAACCTGAAATACGCCGATTGTATCGGCCTTACATAACAGCTCATACACCTTAGGGTCGTCGTGTGGTATGTCATGTATTGTCATCGGCTTGCTGGTCGGTACAGCGCCATTAATCATATCCAAGGCTCGTTTAATTGCGCTAAGCATGCCTAAGCCAAGTATATCGACTTTGATTAGACCTAGGATTTGGATATCAAATTTATCCCACTGAATAACGGTTCTATTTGCCATTGACGCGTTTTCAATAGGTACCAGCGTGCTAGTAGGTGCCTCAGTAATCAGAAAGCCACCAACATGTTGTGACAGATGCCGGGGAGTACCGAGGATTTGTTTAACCAAACTAAAGAAGTAACGACCTAGATGACTATTGATATTGAATTGTCGTTGTTGCATGTGTTGTTCAAGCACATCGAGCTTGTCCCACCAAGCCATTGAGCGATTCAGATCTTCAATCAAGTTAAGTGGCAAGCCCAATGCTTTACCAACATCACGAATAGCGCTCTTGCGTCGATAAGTAATTACCGTTGCTAATAGAGCCGTACGTTTGCGCGTGTACTTGGTATAAATATATTGGATTACTTCTTCACGGCGATCACTTTCAAAGTCGACATCAATATCGGGCGGTTCGTCTCGCTCTTTAGAGATGAAGCGTTCAAACAGTAATTCATTTTCATCTGGATTTACCTCGGTGACATAGAGGCAATAGCACACACTAGAGTTAGCCGCAGAACCACGGCCTTGGCATAAAATACCGAGCGTGCGTGCGAATTTAACGATATCGTAAATGGTTAAAAAATAATATTCATAGTGCAGTTGGCGAATGATTTTAAGCTCATAACGTATCGCCCTAATTACCTTTTTGGGTACGCCTTCGGGAAAGCGTCGTCGTGCACCCGCGATGCTTAGTTGGCGTAAATAAGAGGTTGCTGTTTGACCGCTAGGCACTACTTCGCGAGGGTATTGGTAGCGTAGTTGGTTCATTGAAAAATCACATAAATCACTAATTTGTAGCGTCTCCTCTAATAACGACCTTGGGTACTGCTGTTGCAATACATCAATTGGCTTTAGATATCGTTCGGCGTTTAGTTGACGCTGGTTTTGCAATTGCTCTACGGTGCAGCCATGGCGAATCGCGGTCACCGTGTCTTGTAATGGTTTGCGTGATTTACAGTGCATATGCACGTCGTTACAAGCCACCATATTAAGGTTCAATGTGCGGCTTAGTTGTTCGCAATGTAGATAACCTTGTTGGTCATTACTTTGTCGAAATAACTCAACACCAATCCATAAACGGTGCTTAAACAGGCGCGTCAGAGCCAGGCCATGATGTGTGTCGTATTGATTAAATGACGGTAGCCAAATCGCCAAGCAATGCTGTAAACCAAACTGTAGATCTTCTATGCCAGTAGCGTAACTGCCTTTGGCTGTGCGTCTTCGGCTCTTACTAATAAGCGCCGAAATCTCGGCATAGGCTGTGCGGCTAGGGGCGAGTAGCAGCAGCTTAAGCTTGCCATGCTGTGTGTCGATATTAAACTCACTGCCAATGATCAACTTTATATTACATTCGCGGCTAGCCTGGTAGGCTTTGACGATGCCTGAGTAAGAGCATTCGTCGGTAATAGCGATCGCACTATAGCCTAACTCAGCGGCTTTATAGACCAATTCATCAGGACTAGAGGCGCCGGTTAAAAATGTGTAGTGCGATTTGACATGCAATTCAGCGTACATCGTATCAACTCTTATTAGGCAAACAGGCCATGCAAATACCATTCTTGTTGCTTACGGTCGTAATAGACCCATAACACTTGGCCGCTGACTTGCTGAGAGATGTAATAGTCGCGACTGTATAGGCTAGACCACCAATGGCTGATGACCCGATGAGGGCCATGAATTATCTTTAGTGGTCCTTTATGAACGGGTTGTTTGTTTTTCTGAAACAGTCGTTTAGGCTGCTCCAATAACCACAATGGCTCATCTTTAAAATTAGAAATGGCTGACGCTCGATACGCTAAGGTCTGCTCAACTTGACGGCGTTGATTAACTAACTCAGGTAAATGTTCGGCTTGTGCAGAGACTTTATAGAGCGCATCGTAACCGAGGCGACTTGCCAACTTATCTAATAGTTGGCTAATGCTTTCTTGGTCAATACTCGTTTGGAATAGGTCGTTAATATATTGACGTTTTTCAGTTAACGACTCACTCAGTAATTCAATTGCCGAGAACTCCCATTGTATTTCTGTGCTTTCAAATTTCAACTCGGTCAGTGTGGCAAAGGTATTAAAGTCATTGCCAGAGCTGTTGATACGAATATCGACGGTTTTAAGTAGACGATTTTTTTCAGAATAAAAGCGCCAGCTGAAACAACGGCAGACAAGGTTTCGCTGATTAATGAACGCTACTAAATCTTTTAATAAGCGCTTAACTTGTTGCTCTATCCAAGTTCTATTTCGAATAGGTTCAGCGAAATTGACCTTAGCCGCAAAGCGTTCGGTCGGAATATTTATATGGATAGGGTCGGCGACCCTGCCTAATAGTTGATCTAGATAATCAACTAACGGTTTGCCAAATCGTTGACCTAACTCGGAGAAAGGTATATTTAAAATGTCGCCTAGAGAATTGAATCCGCAGTGTTGAAGTTTGTTTATGGCTTTTTTATCGATAGCCAAATATTCCAGTCGAGCGCACCTCAGTGTCTCTTGAAGCCCATTTTCTTGCCACTCTAGTTGTCTGCAATAACTTGAAAGATGTGCTGCCTTAGGGCTATTCCCGAGCCCGAATTGGGCATCGACCGCGAGCTTATCTAAATCTTCGATAATTAAGTGTTGCAGATGTTTAAGGCTACTGAATAGAGCTAGGCTACGGCCAATTTCAAGCAGTAAAGTATGATCATCATAGCTGTGCACATGCGAGGTGAAGCGGTATGCCCACTGATTGAGTGCGGCGAGTTTTTGTTTTTCTTTATTAGGCTCACGCTGAATAAGTTGTAGGTTCGGCATCAGCATTAGTGCTTGTTCAACACTTTGCCCTACCGACACCGAGGCTTCTTCGGCTATGTCATTTGCTTGCCATATTTGTTGCAGGTAACTAATCGCGATTGCATCGCAACCATTAAAGCGAATCCCTAAGGAGTTGATTGAAAGCATAGACAAACGTATGCACAGCCATAGTGGCGATGAGGGTGGCGATGAGGGTGGCGATGAGGGTGGCGATGAGGGTGGCGATGGCGCCGGTGACGGCGACACATTAGGTCGTTGATAAGTCGAGGCAATTGACATAACGGTTATTCGATAGCAATGGTGCGCCGAGCCCCTATATTCTTTGACTCAGTTTGATACGCTTCTTTTCTCGGTAAGCGTTTTATAGGGGAGCGTAATAATGGCTGGTTATGCTGTGGTAGCAGTTCGGTTGGTATGTGTTGCCATTGCTCGTAATGTGGCGATAGAGACAAGCAGCATTGCTGCCCGTTTGAACCTTGGGGTTGTTTCTTAATGGTCACTAATAGTTTGCTTGCCGGCGTGCTGTCTAGTGTTAATCGCATTCGAGCTGCCGACGGCTGCTGCAAGCATTGGTGATGTCGAAACTGAACATGCCAGGAGCATGACTTCTCGGCGGCTAACTGTAAACGACGAGTTTCTTTTTGCCTTAAATTGTATTTGCCGGTCCAAGTGAAAAGCACGCTGCAATTGTTAGCAAGTAAGATTTGTTCGGCCGTCCACAGGGTGTCAGCCATATTCTTTGGCGTTATTACAATTAAATTATCAGGGTTAACCTGTTCTTTAATTAGAGCTTGTGAATAGGGCTGATAAGGCGGAGAAATCCACAGCATATGAGGCTTGCTGTGGTTGAGGATATTGCGTATAGCCGGCAGCAATAGGCGCAGCTCACCGATGCCATCCTTGACTAAGCCAATTTCAGTGGTTGTGCCTAATGGCCAGCCGCCGAGCGTCAGCATTCGATCAAGCTCAGCAAAGCCAGTATTTATAACCGAATATGGGCGAGCTGACATTTGAGCAGGCAGGCCAGCCTTATTCTTAGACTTAAATGCCGAGCTTAAAACTGTGTTATCGAATCTTGGTTTATCAAAAGTCACTGTGGTAATTACTTAATTGGTCGGCTAACTATTCTAAATAAATACTGTTTATATAAACAGTGTTTATTTAGAATAGTTGCAGTATTTGCAGCCAATTAATTAACAATTGTAAGGTTTTGACCAGTGTCAGCAAG
>JBLHXJ010000108.1:0-9252 GCA_047629535.1 Arenicella sp.
GCCGCTAAGCCTGATGCTAAACCACATTCAACAACCTGCTTAGACCATACAGATTGCCCCACGCCGGGGCCGAGTATAATCACGGGCCCTTTATTTAATACTTGAGGACTGTTTAATACTTGAGGGCTGTTTAATAAAAGCTCGAGCTGATCAGGTGATTCAATACCACTCACCATAAGCTCTGGTCGACGCGCTAACGCGGCCGCGACATGCTCGGGCTGGGTCGCCAAGGTTACTAGACCGGCCCCTGAGATTAAGGCTGACTCCGCCGCCATTATCCCTGCGCCGCCATAATTTCTATCGCCACCAATTACCACAACACGACCGAACAAACCTTTATGCGAGTTTGCCGATCGAGACGGTAATAACGGCCGCTTAAAATCTAAGCGCAGGCAACTGGGCTCTTGGCTTGCAAATACGTCGGCGCTAACACCGAGCCCTCGATAAACGATGTCGCCACAATGGTCAGTAGCATCGGCGGTGAACATACCCTGTTTTAATCCAATAAAACTGACCGTTAAAGTCGCCCTTACGGCGGTACCGAGAACGCAGCCAGTATCGCCTGAAATTCCAGACGGAATATCAATCGCCAATACTGGATGATGTGAGGCGTTAATGGTGTCGATTGCGTTGACATAATTATCACGTACCAGCCCATTAATGCCGATACCAAGCAAGGCGTCGACCACCACACCGTGAATATCACTATTGCCGGCTGCGTAGAGACTAATAGCGACCCCATGGGATTGTGCTAATGTGTGAGCAGAACTGGCATCACCGATTAACTGTTGCGGTTTTACAAGACTAAGCACATGCACGCTAAACCCTGCTTTGGCTGCCAATGCGGCCACAATATAGCCATCACCAGCATTGTTGCCGCCACCGCAAAACACCGTAATCGCAGTTACATCTGGCCACTGTTGCTGTAACAAACTGAAGGCAGCCTGCCCTGCGCTTTGCATTAATTCAAAGCTGTCAATTTTTTGTATTTCGACAGCCGCTTTATCTAAGGCTTTAACTTGAGCAGATCGATAAAGTGAGTTTGGTAACAGGGTCATTTGAGTCTCGACGATGTAGCTAAGATAAGTGTAATCGATTTTCACTTACCGGCCAATACTGGTTATAATTTCTTTTTATCTTATTTATATCAATGACTTATATAGCATTTGAGATGTATATACTCGACACAAAATAAAGTGGCTAAGTTGAGGGGCCAGCAAAAATTAGCGGGATCGGTAGCTCAATCCCAGCCTCGGCTACTATAGAAGTTATATTGACATCTCAAATTCGCTAGCTTAGCCGATGCAACGCGCAGAGCTTGTTGCCTGACGGGTCACGTAAGTAGGCGAGATATAAGCTTGCCTTGGGGCCCTCACGAACACCAGGAGGGTCCTCACAGACGATTCCACCATTGGCCAGACCGGCCGCGTGCCAGGCGTCTACTTGCTCTGAATTATCAGCTGAAAAACTAATCGTACTTCCGTTGGCATTGCATGCAGGTTGGTTATCAATCGGTTTCGTTATCGCAAACACACCTTTTCTATCCATCCAGAAAACCCTGCCCCGTTCATCCATAACACCAGGGCGGTAACCCAGAGTCGTCAAGATTGCATCGTAAAACTTTTGTGATTGTTGAATATTATTCGCACCCAACATGATATGACTGTACATCGTTTATTTCTCCGGATTCAGATAATTATTAATTCGATACCTACCGAGTATAAAAGAAAGTGATACGCAGTTTTGGCCAATACTGGCCAAATAATTATCGTTAGCATACTGTCGACTGAAAGTAGAGACTAAACGCCATGGTAGATCTCGACTTAATAAGCGAATCTAATCACCGGCCAAAAATCTAGTCTCGAAGGCGCGCACCACCAACTTTTGGATAGAATATAAGAGCGGCATAAAATAACGGTGTCATAATTAACCAAGGAAGTTGCCCTTGTAGCGTAATGGTTCGATCTCTGAATTCAAATAACACTGGGTTGAACCAAGGCCCAGTCGGGGCGAACGGTGCCCAAGACAGAGCTTTTCCAGTCGCCAATTGATCGTGATACAGAAACATTTCGACAAACACATTTTGCCCTATGAACCATGCTAGCAAAATAGTAAATGCTGACCAACGCCACTTAACTAGATGGTTTGAGCTTGCACCGAGAGTAATATGCAGTAATAGAATTCCTCCAAGGCAAATCGAACCTGCGTCGGCGAGTGAATTTAGTAGCCAGTTGAGATGATAAGGCAGATAGGTATTCAAAACCTCGGAGCGTCTCTGATAAACCGCTTCCCCATCAATCCAACCATAGGTAAACCAAAGCTCCCAGCCAATAGCGCAGACAACAAATGACGCGAGGAAAACTAGCGGAATCCAACTTGGGATCACGTTCCTTTTACGCAAAAAGGGTATCAGCAGCAAAGGCCCAATGGCGCTAATGTAGACAATCAGAATTACTCTTAGCTGTTCGATACTCATGGCTGTTTGATACTCATAGCTGTTTGATACTCATAGCTGTTCGATACTCATAGCTGTTCGATACTCACTTAAAATTCCCCGTTGAGATGCGCCACTAAATCAGTCACGACTCACCTGCTACACGCACAAACCCTAGTTAGCATGTTTCTTTGTGCAATCAATTCAATTATGAAATCATGTATCGTTAGTTGGCACAACAAATTTGCGATTAAAAATGTTGTATACAAGGCTAAAGAAGAGAAACAGTACATTTACTTAAAATTAAAAACTTAATGAATAAGATTTATAACTACTACGTGATCTATAAGCCGTATGGGGTTTTGAGCCAGTTCTCGCGACCAGAACCGCAGCATAAAACCTTAGCCGATTTAAATTTTAAGTTTCCGGCTGATGTTTATCCGGTGGGACGTTTGGATCAGGACAGTGAGGGGCTTTTAATACTGACAAATGATAAGACGCTTAACCATCAGTTATTGAACCCAGATTTTGCACATAGTCGCGCTTATGCCGCTCAGGTCGACGGGCAAATAAGCGATCAAGCGCTTCAGGTGTTAGAAGATGGCGTAGCGATTAAAGTAGCAAAGACGATCTACAACACGATGCCGGCAAAAGCCAAATTATTGCCCGAAGGCGCTGGTTTAGCGGAGCGTGAGCCGCCGGTCCGCTACCGCAAACTGATACCAACCAGTTGGGTAGAGTTAACCCTGATAGAAGGCAAGAATCGCCAAGTGCGTAAAATGTGTGCAAAAACGGGTTTTCCTGTCTTGCGTTTGGTGCGTACTCGAATAGAAAAATTATTCTTAAATGACATGCAGTCTGGCGATGTAAAAGAGATCACGGCTAAGGATTTACGAAGGCTATTGGGGCTGTAGGCTAGTCTTTATTGGCACAGTTAATCCGATTGTGTCACGCTAAATAATTGAGGCTTTTAGTGTTTAAGCCTGCGACGACGTTACTCAGTCAAAGACTGGGTAACTGGAAACTTTCAGCTATTACGCCAAGTCAACGCCAATGCCCTTTATATGCGTATTGATTTAGCTGAATAGGAGGTTTATTCTTGCGACAGCTAAATTGCGGCAGCTTTATTGCCAGAGCTCAATTACTAAAACAGTAATCAATTCAGAGTTCGGTCTAAGCCAAGCCCTCTACAACACCAAACAGCATATGCAGTACACTATTAATACTGCTTAAACATCACCTACTTTAAGATTTAACTATGAGTAAGCCAAGCACCTTCAAAGCCATTCCGATCGCCGTGAAAAGCGGCGACAAAGTGCAGAAACCGCAAGGATTTACCGCCATCCGCGATGGTATTAAGAATCAGTCGAATGCCAGCCCCAACCCGCTTGGACGCAAGCCCGACTGGATCCGTGTACGCTTACCGTCGGGTGGTAAATATGAACAGGTTCGCAAAAACGTTAAAGCCAACCGTCTGGCGACCGTCTGTGAAGAGTCCAAATGTCCAAATATCGGTGAATGTTGGAATGCCGGTACCGCCACCATCATGCTAATGGGTGATGTGTGTACACGTGCCTGCCGCTTCTGCTCAGTAGATACCGGCAATCCACGCGGCTGGTTAGATCTCGAGGAGCCTGAAAATGCAGCCGAATCTGTGCGCTTGATGGACCTCAAGTACATCGTTTTGACTTCGGTCGATCGTGACGATCTAGACGACGGCGGCGCGGAACATTACGCAGCCTGCGTGCGCTCAATCAAACTGGTCAATCCGCAAACTGCAGTCGAAGCGCTAACCCCTGACTTTCAAGGGCGGCTTGCTTGCGTCGAAACTGTCGTCGATTCTGGTCTTGAAGTGTTTGCTCAAAACGTCGAAACCGTGCGACGTTTAACTCACCCTGTGCGCGATCCCAGGGCCAGCTATGAGCAGACTTTAGACGTGCTTGCGCACGCCAAAAAGTATCGACCCGATGTGTTGGTTAAAACAAGTCTAATGTTGGGCTTGGGTGAAACGGATCAAGAAGTGCTTGAATGCATGGACGACCTGCGTCGTATCAAGGTCGATATTTTGACCTTAGGTCAGTATTTACGGCCAACCGTTAACCACTTAGCGGTGGAACGTTACGTAACCCCGGAACAATTTCAGATTTTCCGTGATGAAGGTCTTAAAAAAGGCTTCCTCGAAGTCGTCTCAGGCCCGCTAGTCCGCTCGAGCTACCGCGCCGAGCGTGTACTTGAAAAAAATAACGTCGGCCTGGCATGAGCCGGTTAGCGGCTGCCGATAGTGACCTGACTGTAGACGCCGAAGCAAGGCAAGACGCTGATTTCAACTGCAATTCTTCTCAGCTAAAACGCTTAGCTGAGCATTTAAACCTTTGTCGCCAACAGCGAAAGACTGCCACCTACCTTGAAGTGGCCGATGCGATTAGTGTTCAGGCTCCGCAGCGTATTCATCGCCTGACTATGCTACTTGAAGCTTTAATGGAGCATGACAAAAAACACCATCAACCATTGCGTGCAGCACTAGTGGTCTCTCGCTCTGGGGCGCGTCTGCCGGCCGAAGGTTTTTTCTTAAAGGCGCAGGCGCTGAATTTGATGCAGGCCGATACCTCGGAAAATTTTCATCAACAATGCTTGAACCGTCTATTTGGCTGTTCAGCAACATCGAACGATTAACCGTCGCGGCTGAACTGACGGCCGACCCAAAGATAATAGATTGTAGGAATCACGATAAGGGTCAACATCAAAGTTGAGAGCATACCGCCGATCATCGGCAGCGCGATCCGACGCATGATGTCAGCACCCAGACCATCGCTTAAGAACACCGGTGCCAGACCGACCAAAATGGTGAAGACGGTCATTAGCTTTGGCCGTACTCGCATTACCGCGCCGTGGCTAATCGCGCTAAGCAACTGTTGCCTGTTCTGTGGCACAACCTCTCTGACCTGAGCATCAATGTACATCAGCATTATAATGGCCGTTTCGACGGCAATGCCACCAAGCGCAATAAAGCCTACCGCCACCGCCACCGAGTAGTTGTAGCCAGCCAACCAAACCGCCCACAGGCCACCGATAAGACCAAATGGCAATGACAGCATAATGATGATGGTTCGATCAACTCTGCCAAAGTGCAGCAACAGCAGCAGCAAGATTAGCGTAATGGCACTGGGGATGGCAATTTTAAGCCGTTCACCTGCCCTTTCCATCTGTTCATACTGCCCAGCAAACTCAACCGCATAACCGGGTGGTAAAGCGACCGATTTGGCCACCAAATCTCGTGCTTGATTGACATAACCACCGAGGTCGCGATCACTAATATCAACAAACACCCAACCAGTTAAACGGGCATTTTCAGAACGAATCATCGGCGGCCCTTGATTGTATTCGATACTAGCAAGCTCTCCCAGCGGGATATGTGCGCCCGATGGAGTGGGCACCAAAATTCGATACAAGTCGTCGGTCGTCTCGCGAAACGGACGGTCATAACGTAAAATAATATCGTAACGCTCCCGCCCTTCGACCGACTGCGACAACTTCATACCACCAAGCGCGGTTTGAATCACGGCCTGAAACACGCTCATATCAATATTGCGTCTGGCAAGTTCCGCTCGATCGGGCTTTATATCCAAATACTTGCCACCGAGCACCCGATCAGCAAACGCCGAACGTGTGCCGGGAACAGCGCTAACAACCTGTTCTATTTCACGCGCTATTCGTTCAATTTTAAGCAGATCATCGCCCGTAACCTTGATGCCTATGGGCGTTCTAACACCGGTTGAAACCATGTCCATACGAGTTTTGATAGGGTAGCCCCAGGAGTTAACAAGGCCAGGCATTTGCAGCTTTCGATTCAGCCGATTGACAATATCATCGACGCTCACACCAGGCCCCCAGGTTGCTTTGGGCTTTAGTTTTATCCAAGTTTCAATCATTGTCAGTGGCGCTGGGTCGGTTGCGGTATCGGCTCGACCCGCTTTGCCAAAGGCCCGTTCAACTTCCGGTACTGACATGATGACTTTATTGGTTTGGCCGAGAATTTCGCGCATCTTAGTCGACGAGACGCTCGGCAGCGTGGTGGGCATATACAGCAACTCGCCCTCATAAAGGGCCGGCATGAATTCGGAGCCTAAATATTTAATCGGAATGGCGACACTGAGTGTCAGTAACACGGCAATCGAAACGGTATGCCACTTAAAGCGCAGTGCGGTGTTTAGAATCGGTTGGTAAAGTCGCACAAAAAGTCGGTTTACTGGATTAGCCTGTTCAGGGCGAAAATTACCGCGCATCAGGTATAGCATTAATACCGGCACCAATGTTATCGATAATATTGCGGTGAACGCCATCGCATAGGTCTTAGTGAAAGCCAGTGGACTAAACAGACGATAGCTTTCGCCGGTTAAGGCGAACACAGGTAAGAAAGACACAGTAATGATCAACAGCGAAAAGAAAATACCTGGGCCGACTTCCTGAGCTGATTTTAAAATCGCTTGTTGCCTAAGCTGCTTGGGCGGATTGAGGCCAAGATCAGCTAATCGTCGACTGGCATTCTCAACCAGAACAATCGACGCATCGACCATCGCACCGATAGCGATAGCAATACCGGCTAGGCTCATAATATTTGCTGTAACGCCCTGATAGCGCATAACCAGAAAGGCACCTAAGACTCCTAGTGGTAAGGTAATTAACGCCACCAACGACGAGCGGACATGTAATAGAAATATCAGAATAACTAGCGCAACAGCCAGGCTTTCTTCTAGTAGTTTTTCTTTCAGGTAGCGCACCGCGCCTTCAATCAATGGAGCCCGATCATAGACGGTTACTATTTCGACCCCAGCAGGCAGCCCTTTTTGTAGCTCAGCAAGCTTCGATTTAATCCGCTCGATGACTTCAAGAGCATTCTCACTGTCTCTCATAATGACAATGCCGGCCACTGTTTCACCCTCGCCATTAAGCTCGACTATTCCGCGTCTAAGGGCCGGACCCTCGACAATACGAGCCACCGAGGACAGCAACACCGGTGTACCATCGCTGGCGTAAAGAACTACTTTTTGCAAATCAAGACTTTCATCAACATAGCCCGAGGAGCGAATAACGTATTCTGTTTCACCTTGTTCCAAGACGCGACCGCCAACCTCACTGGACGCCGCGGTTACGGCCTCTGACACCCGCCGCAAAGGTATATCGAAGGAGCGCAGCAGGTTCGGGTCTATCAATACTTGATACTCGCGTACAAAGCCGCCGACCGACGCCACTTCAGACACTCCTTGCACGCTCGACAGCTCTAGCTTTAAAAACCAGTCCTGTAATGAGCGCAGTTGGGCCAGATCGGTAGCGCCAGTCTTATCCACCAGCGCATATTGGTAAACCCAACCCACCCCAGTAGCATCTGGGCCGATCTTAGGAACCGCACCATCAGGCAGTTGCGAGCCTAAGCCCGACAGTGCTTCGAGCACTCTTGATCGTGCCCAGTAAAGATCAACATCGTCCTCGAAGATGACATAAACGAAGCTGGTACCGAACATTGATAAGCCGCGCACGTCTTTAGTTTTTGGTAAGCCCAACAGACTGGTGGATAATGGATAGGTAACTAGGTCTTCGACAATCTGCGGGCTTTGCCCGGCTAAGTCGGTACGTACAATCACTTGTGTATCAGTCAAATCAGGCACGGCATCAAGCTGTGTATTTTGTACGGCCATCCAGCCAGATATGGCTAGTGCAGCGCATAGAATCAAGACAATTAGCTGGTTCGACAATGACCATGCAATCACCTTAGAAATTGATGAGAGCGAAGGGTCTTTGCCCGCGATCATATCAATATCGCTGTTATCAGGACCGTTCTGAGTGTTGTTATCGTTCATAACGCGCCCCTACCGATGGCCGGCATGAGGGTCAGCCGTTTGCTCTGCCTCGACGCTTAGCTTTATCTCAAGGAGGCCTGTAGTACCAGTGCCTGTAGTGCCGGTGCCGGAACCGCTGGTTGGCCGCGGCCAAGCCACGGCTTCTGACTCGCCATCACCATACGGATTGCCTATAACTCCGTCTTTTTGCAGCCACAGTTGGTCGGTACTCAGTTGACGATAAAGCGTCAGGCCTAAGTCTGCGTAATGCTGTGGCGCAGCGTCGAGTATCCACGGTTTGATAGCCTGCATCAGTCTGGCTAAGTCAGCGGCCAACGCTTGGCTTTCTAAACTTGTCTGCGCACCAATTAAAGCGCCCTTGCTTTGCTCTAAAATCAGCACTAGTTCAGACTCTGGGTAGCGTTGCGATAACACCTCGGCAAGGGCGATTGCGGGGTCAACAAAACTGGGATCAACCGCCTTACCATTGATCAAGGTTTCATGAAAATAAAGCGCCATGTCAACGAAATGGTCAATCTGCGAGAGACTTTTGGCATCCAACCCTATGTCTGAAAGTGGTATTTTTGAGCCATGGCTTGAGAGGTTGGTGCTGGTTCGTGTAGGCGGAGTAGAGCGTGTAGTCGGCCTAACCGTCGACGATAGTTTTGACAGCCCTTCTCTCAGATTAACTTCGCTGTCGAGCATAAATTGACCACTGGCAACAACCAAATCGCCAGCCTCTAAACCGGCTAGTATTTCAGTACGCCCTTGAGCTGCGATTCCTGTCGTTACCGAGCGAGTGCCAAAGCGACCAGCCCCGAGTGCCAAAATCACATGGTTGCCTCGACTGTCGCGCAGTACCGCCTCACTGACAATTGATAACCTTGCTTGCTTGGCAAAACCCAAGGTAATATCAGCATAAGCTCCAGGTTGTAAGTCACCATTGGCATTGTCTAATTCAATGCGTACTTTTGCGGTTCTTGT
>JBLHXJ010000109.1:0-8999 GCA_047629535.1 Arenicella sp.
TATCATAAAAAAGATAAGCAACAAAAACACCACGTCGATTAATGGCGTAAGTTCAATACTAGTTTCATCTTGTTCATCTGAATGACCAAAGTTCATATTAGCCCTTCTGCGTATCAAGTAACGCAAGTGCATTTTCTTCCAAGACCACCGCCAACTCACTGATGCGCCCGCGAAAGTGTCGATAGAACATCAAACATGGGATGCCCACCGATAGCCCTGCAGCGGTAGTAATTAGTGCTTCTGATATACCACCAGACAAGACTGTTGGATCGCCAACGCCACTGGCTGTAATCGCGGTAAAGACTTTAATCATACCAATAACCGTGCCAAGTAAACCTATCAGTGGCGTGATCGAGGCAATCGTACCTAGCGTATTTAGATAGCGCCCAAGCCTGTGCACCGCCTGCTTGCCTGCTTCTTCTAACCCTTCGCGCATGGCGTCGGGGCCATATTGAAGGTTATCGAGGCCGGCTGCAAACACCGCACCCAAAGGTGAGTGGCGACGAACAACATCGATTTTATCAGCCGTAACTTTACCCGATCTGGCTAATTCTAAGATTTGTTGTCGAAGACTGACTGGCGCAACCTGCTTGATCCGCAAGGTTAATAAACGTTCAAAAATAATGGTCAACGCAACCAAAGAACATAGGAGGATAATCCACATGAGCGGTCCACCCGCTCGGAATAATTCAAACATTAAGTACCTTTTAACTCACCATGGAGTTTTGTTTACCCTACCTTAGGGATGGTTTAGCCGAGCGGACGAATTCGCCATCACCTGACGAATAGCACTCGCATCGAACATTTTTTATAACTGCCGAAATTCTACCAAACTATGCCCGTCTATTGGGCACTATTTAATAATGCCAAAATCGTCGGTATCGCTGACGATAGAGCACTTTACTCCAATCATGTGAATTAATCTTAAGCAAAACCGAGCCGTGCTCGATGGTCGACAGCAGGTCTATACTTCGTGCCTTGTAACGATCGACCACGCTTGCATGCGGATGCCCATAATGATTTTTGTAGCCGGCCGCGAGCATCGCCGTATGCGGTGAGACGGCGTCCAAAAATGCGGCGGTTGAAGAGGTCTTACTGCCCTGGTGTGGGACAAGTAAAAAGTCAGCTGCTAGTGATTGTTCAGACTTTCTTAACAAAAATCGTTCGACCGGTTTCTCAATGTCACCGGAAAGCAGAATCTTGGTATCAAAATGTTGCAACATAATTACGCAGGAGCGATTGTTACTGCCATTAGGTGTATCAGCTTGCGGGCTGATAATACGAAACATAGTATGGTCATACTGCCACGATTGCCCGGCAATGCATTCTTTAGCGCCGGCGACCTTGTCCAATCGGCTGCTTAGCGTCTGTACCACCTCAAAAGCCTCGAGCACTTTGCTTAAACCGCCAATATGATCGTTATCAGCATGGCTGATCACCAAAGTATCGATGCGGCGAATACCACGCTGACGTAAAAAAGGCAGCAATACCGCCTCCGCCGCGGTGAAGCCGGTGCCATAACGTGGGCCGGTGTCGTAAACAGTGACCGAATTGGGCGTTTCGACCACCATTGCCAAGCCCTGCCCGACATCAAGCAGTGTCACCTGCAATTGATCGTCCGTTAATCTACTCGCCGTATTGCTAAAGATAGACGCTAGCAGCAATGTGGCGGCAATAAAATGCCACCGCACAGGCTTTAGAAAGCCGATTATGACGATCGCAAAAAGCAGCCATTGCCACCAAGTCATTGGCGTCGCATATATATTTGCGAATTCGAACTGACTAACGTACTGCAACGATTGAAATACTTGTTCGAACAGGTAGGCTAACTGCATCAGGCACCACCCCCCTAGCGCTTCAAAACCAATGCTATAGACGAATGCCGAGAATAGCGTCGCCGGTATCAGCAGCACACAAAACAAAGGCACTGCGAGCAGATTAACCAACGGTGAAATTAACGATACCTTACCGAAAAACAACACGCTCAAGGGCAACATGCCGAGCCATAGCAACGGTTGCAGTTTAACTAAGCCAAGCTGTTTCCGAGGTTCGTCAGCCGCCGCTTGCTCGATCACTGGTTTAGGTTTGGCAGAGACTAATGAGATCACCGCGACGGCTCCACAAGAAAGCCAAAAACCAATATCGAGAATAGAAAACGGATCAACTATCAGCAACACGACAATGGCTATAAGCAGTACTTTCATAAGCTCGGCATCACGTGCTAAGAATTTACACAACACGTACACCACCAACATTATCAGCGCTCGCTGAGTAGACACTGAAAAGCCCGCTAGGCCAGCGTATAATGTGGCCGAGAATAAGGCCGGCAACAAAACTAGTTGTTGCCGTGGGACATATTCAAATATCTGCGCAATCGGCCACAGAAGCCACCGCAGTAAAAATGCTATGCCAATAAATACGAGGCCAACATGCAAGCCCGAGATGGCCATTAAGTGGCTTACACCTGTAGTCTGAAAGACTTGTTGATGTTGATTACTAAAACCACTCTTAACACCGATTGTTAAGGCCGCAATAATGTTACTGCCAACCCCTCGACCAACAACACCGTGAAGCTTTTCGAGTAATGACTGCCGCCATAAATCAATCGACTTTGGGGCCTCGGCTACGCGCATATTATGACCTTTAAGACGGACATAACCTTTGGCAATTACTCGGTGCCTGAATAGATACTTCTCATAATCAAAACTGCCCCAACTGGCATAGCCATGTGGCCGCTTAAGCCTCAATGTAAAATGCCACTGTTGACCTGGCTGAACCGATAAAGGGCATCGGTAACAACTGATTTGCACTCTCTCGCCAATCAGCATCGAGAGATCGACATTAGCAACCCAATTGACTCGCGCCTTAAACTGAATATTGCCTTGTCGTGAGGTTGGCAAGCCTTCAATGCTAACCTTGGCAACAAAGTCCACCCGCTCGTATTGATCTGGGAAGCGGGTATCTAAAAACGCTTGGAAGCAGTAGCAGACCCAAATAAAGCCGGCCAGCAAAGACACCAATGGAAATAAGGCTCGCCAAACGATACTCAACACCAGAATGCCGCCAGTAATCGGCAGTAGCCAGTGCAGCGACGGCAGCCGCTCTAAGCCTAGCGTCGCACAGGCGCCAATAAAGAACATTGCCAAACTCAAAGTCGACGAGCTACATGCGCTAACTAAGGGTTGATACGACAGCCACGGTACAGGCGAAAAAAATGATCTTAAGCGCAACAAAACACCTCCTTATGATTGCAGAAATTGACTCTTAGAAACCGCTTCTTCGGTTTCCTAGCGCTGATCAACATCCTGTTAACCAAAATTAATCGCTTGTCATGAAAGAATCATAACACTCATCACATCGACAGCCTATAATAGCCGAGCCTACAAATGCAATGCATCGACGCCTGACCACTTTGAAGTTTTTTAAGAGCCTACGCAAACACCTACCTACGGTTAAAGAGATACAGCAATATCGCTATCTGCATATCTTTGGCGACAGTTTAAAACAGCAAGAGCTTTGGACATTTAATCGCCAAAGCACCGCCAAAGGTGTCGCTATAGGAATTTTTTGTGCATTTTTACCGATGCCCTTTGAAATGGTACCAGCCATATTTTTAGCCGCCTTGATGCGTGGCAACCTGCCCTTTGCGATAGCTGGGATTTGGATATCAAATCCGGTTACTTGGATCCCACTGTATACGCCTTGTTATTTACTTGGCGCCAGCATCCTGCAAATTGAGCCTGTAGGGCTGCACCAAATTACTATTTTTCAACTTGGCTGGCATTACGTAGCATTGTGGCTGGGCTGCCTAATTGTTGGTCTCACTCTAAGCGTATCAGCACACTTCATAATAAGCTTCGTCTGGCGCTCTCAGGTTCGTCAGCGATGGAAGCGGCGTCAGCACCTTCGGCAACAGCGCAAAGCCGCAAAAGCAGCGCTAAAATAAGTCTGCTCTAGCGGACTCTCAGAGCAAATTTACGGCTAACTCTAGCTCTCTGATAGCGACCCTAACTCAAGGTGATAGCGCTTATCCATTTTATTCGCTAGTCCGGTATCGTGAGTAACCATAACCAACGCGGTGCCTATTCTCTGATTCAATGACATCATCATATCGAATACACCTTGCGCGGTATTCTCATCGAGGTTGCCGGTTGGCTCGTCAGCTAATACAACATTCGGTTCAGTAACCAGCGCGCGAGCAATCGCAGCGCGCTGACGTTCTCCGCCTGAGAGTTCGATTGGTCGATGCTCTAGACGATGCCCAAGACCAATTTCTTCGAGTAGTTCTGAGGCCTTTTTCTTCGCCGCTTTGGTATCGTCACCACGAATTAACAGCGGCATGGCGACGTTTTCAACTGCGGTAAACTCGGGAAGTAGGTGATGGAACTGGTAAACAAAACCTAAGTACTGATTACGAATTAAGCCACGCTTCTTATCCGACATTCTCGACAACTCTTGACCGTCAACCCACACCGACCCAGTACTCGGTAAATCCAAACCACCAAGCAAGTGCAGCAGCGTACTTTTACCAGAGCCCGAGGCTCCGACAATGGCGATACGCTCACCCGCTTCTATGTGTAAGTTTATATCGGACAGCACTTCAACATCGTTTGGACCCTCGGTATAGGTCATACCTAATTGTTGACAGTGCAAAATTCCTGATTGACTCATAATAACGGACCTATTCGTAACGTAGCGCTTCGGCTGGTTCTGTTTTAGAGGCACTCCACGCCGGATACAATGTCGCCAACATACTGATCGCAACAGATACTAAAACGATTACCCAGACATCATCCCAACGTAACTCGGCAGGAAAATCCGTGACGATATAAACACTCGCGGGGAGTAACTCGTAGCCTACAAGGCCTTCAATGAAGGCAATGATATTGGCCAAATTCAAGGCGGTAAGCACTCCGGCAATGGCCCCTAAGAGGGTGCCAAGAATTCCAGAAGTGGCGCCCTGAACAAAAAATATACCCATTACCTTGGCCGGCGACAGCCCGAGTGTCCTCAAAATCGCTATATCGGCACGCTTATCAGTGACAACCATGATCAAGGTTGAGACAATATTAAATGCGGCAATGAACACAATTAGAAATAATGTAATGAAGACCATACGACGTTCGACTTCAAGCGCACGGAAAAAGCTTTTATGTTGGGTAGTCCAGTTGTCGACATAGAAACGATAATTCAATTGATCGGCAAGCTGTGCAGTAACTTCACGCGCTAAATCTGGGTCTTTTAGCTTTATCCGAAGGCCGGTCACGGTGCCGTCGGTTTTATACAGTTTTGCGGCATCCGCCATGTGAATATAAGCTAAGGCACTATCAAATTCATCGGGTCCCAAACCACCGAATACGCCGACCACGGTAAATCGTCGTAAGCGCGGCATTAAGCCCGCGGGAGTTGACTGGCCTTGCGGCGAGATGAGCGTAACTTTATCGCCCATCGTGGCGCCCACCTTGGCCGCCAGGCCGCGACCAAGAACGACATTGTATTTACCTTTTTGGAGTAATTCGAAACTACCGACATCCATGTTATCGGCAATCTCTGAGACCTTTAGTTCTTCGTCCGGCAACACGCCTTTGACCAGCGAACCGGTCACTGCCCCATTAAGTGTTATCAGGCCTTGAGCGTAGATGTATGGGGCTCTGCCAACAACTTCAGGATTACTATCAATGGTGCTAGTAAGCGACGGCCAGTTGTCCAAACGATTTCCTTGACCGGTGATCGTCACGTGTGGTGCGACGTCTAGAATACTGCCGCGCAACTCATTGCCGAAGCCATTCATGATCGATATAACAGAGATCAATACCCAGACACCAATAGCTACCCCTAAGGTCGAGATTGCAGAGATAAAAGAAATAAATCCATTTCGACGCTTGGCTCGCGAGTAGCGCGAGCCAATCATCATTGGTAAGTTAGTTTTTGCCATCGGTTAGCGTATGTCGTTTAAGCCCTGCAACCCTTTTAGTGAATATAGTTAATTCTGGTCTGCTTCAGGGCGCATATGAGGAAATAGTAATACATCACGAATTGATGGGCTGTCGGTAAACAGCATCACCATGCGATCGATGCCGATCCCCTCACCGGCGGTCGGTGGCATTCCGTATTCCAATGCACGGACATAATCGGCGTCGTAGTGCATTGCTTCATCGTCGCCAGCATCCTTTTCAGCAACCTGCTGCTGAAAGCGCATAGCTTGATCTTCTGGGTCATTCAACTCAGAGAAACCATTGGCAATTTCGCGTCCAGCTATAAACAACTCAAAGCGATCGGCAACAAAGTCATCGTCGTCATTACGGCGCGACAAAGGAGATACTTCAACTGGATAGGCGGTAATAAAGGTTGGCTCAGCCAAACGCTCTTCAACTGTCTTCTCAAAGATTTCGATTTGAACTTTGCCCAAACCATAACTATCTTTGATCAACACCTTTAGCTCTTTGGCATAGGCAACTAGCTTATCTCGATTCTGTAAATCGGCTTGCGTCAAACTTGGATTAAAGTGCAAGATTGACTCGGCCACTGTCATGCGGTTGAAAGGCTTAGAAAAATCGATATCTTGTTCTTGATAGCGCACTACGCCATCGTCAGTAATAGACTCAGCAATGCCTTTGAACATCTCTTCAGTGATGTCCATCAAATCATGATAATCGGCATACGCTTGATAGAACTCAAGCATCGTAAACTCGGGATTATGCCGCGTGCTTAAACCTTCGTTTCGAAAATTACGGTTGATTTCAAATACGCGTTCGAAACCACCGACAACCAAGCGTTTTAGATTCAGCTCTGGCGCAACACGCAAAAACAACTCCATATCCAGAGCGTTGTGATGAGTCACGAACGGACGCGCTACAGCGCCGCCTGGAATAGCTTGCATCATGGGAGTTTCGACTTCTAGATAATCCTTTTCAATCAGGAAACTACGAATATAAGCAACAATTTTAGATCGCGTTGTAAAAACCTTTCGGCTGTGCTCATTGATGATCAAATCAACATAGCGTTGACGATAAGAAGTTTCTTTATCTTTCAATCCATTGAACTTGTCTGGTAGTGGCCGTAGCGACTTTACTAGCAGTTCAATATGGCTGACTTTTATACTCAGCTCACCCTGATTGGTTTTAAACAGAAGCCCGCGAACGGCGATGATATCGCCAATATCCCATTTTTTGAACTCTTGGTTATAGAAACCTTCAGGCAGTGCATCACGAGAAACATAAACTTGAATTCGCTGGGTTCGATCCTGTAAATGAGCAAAGCTAGCCTTACCCATAATTCGACGACTCATCATGCGGCCGGCAATCGCCACTTCGACTGATAGTTGCTCTAAGGCTTCTTTTTCAAGCTCACCATACTCAGCAATCAACTCGCTCGCTAAGTGTTCTGGTTTGAAGGTATTCGGGTAGGCTTGAGTGGACTCTCGCCATGCATCAAGCTTTTCACGGCGTTGACGGATTAGCTCGTTTTCATCAACCTGAGGTTGGTCAGTATTATTAGTATCGCTCACGGTATTCTTTTCTTTTAGGGTGAAAATATTCAGAATTTAATCTTAGAGGCCCTGCTTCAAGCTGGCTTCAATAAATTGGTTTAAATCGCCGTCTAAAACAGCTTGGGTATTACCAG
Source organism: Arenicella sp. (assembly GCA_047629535.1). GTDB lineage: Bacteria > Pseudomonadota > Gammaproteobacteria > Arenicellales > Arenicellaceae > Arenicella. The sequence goes on from JBLHXJ010000109.1 coordinate 7,624, forward strand.
TTTCGACACTAGTGCGTAAATCCTTAATTCTAGATTGATCTAACACATAGGAGCGAATCTGCGAACCCCAACCGATATCAGATTTCTCATCTTCTACCGCTTGTTGATCCGATCGTCGTTTTTGCATTTCATGTTCATATAGACGTGCTTTGAGCATAGACATCGCCGAATCTCTGTTGCGGTGCTGGGATCTATCGCTCTGGCATTGTACGACAATGCCCGTTGGCTCGTGTGTAATTCGAACCGCCGAGTCAGTTTTATTAACGTGCTGACCACCTGAGCCACTGGCTCGATAGGTGTCGATACGTAGATCCGAAGGGTTAATATCGACATCAACTCGATCATCAATCTCTGGGTATGCAAACAACGATGCAAATGAAGTGTGTCTTCGACTGCCAGAATCAAATGGTGATTTACGGACTAAACGATGCACGCCAGTCTCGGTGCGTAGAAAGCCGAATGCGTATTCACCGGCAATTTTCACGGTGGCACTTTTGATGCCGGCAACCTCACCTTCAGAAAGTTCAATAATCTCGGCTTTGAAACCTTGCGAATCCGCCCAACGCAAATACATGCGTAAAATCATATTCGCCCAATCTTGTGCTTCGGTACCGCCTGAGCCCGATTGAATATCAATGAAGGCGTTATTTGCATCCATTGGACCGGAAAACATACGTTGGAATTCTAAAACAGCGAGCTCGGTCTCTATTTTAACCAAGTCGCTGTTTACCTCGTCTGCCAAATCTTGATCTTGCTCTTCGGCGGCAAGCTCTAACATTTCCAAACAGTCAGCTACACCGATTTTTACCCTGCTCAGGGTCTCAACAATTTTTGCTAAGGCTGATTTTTCCTGACCGAGTTGCTGAGCGAACTCTTGATTCTCCCAAATGGACGGATCTTCCATTTGGCGTAACACTTCCTCTAGGCGCTCAGCCTTACTATCGTAGTCAAAGGTACCCCCTGAGCAACGCACCGCGTTGATCTAGATCTTTGGCTTTTTCGAATAAAGGGTTGAGTTCCATAATAAGTTGAGTGGTTTCTGCAGCTGCGAAAGATACCCGAAAAAAACAGATTACACTAGCGCTTAAAGATAAGCTTTGGTCAGCCGAATCTAAATTAGCCGCAAATCGGCTGATTGAAGAGAGTCTAACGCTGGGTGACTATTTGCACACTCTCCCAGGTTCGCAACCAAGGGCCATGTTGTTGCATCGCTGGTGCTAGATTTCGACGTGCAATGCCAGCCTTATCTTTACTGCTAAACGAGCCATAAACCAATTTATAGAACACTTCGCCGTCTCTAACTTCAGAGAAATAGGACGCTTTGGTCTGCAACCGATTGTCATCAATGAATGCCAAAACTTGTTGCTTGTGATTAA
>JBLHXJ010000110.1:0-8968 GCA_047629535.1 Arenicella sp.
AAGCACAGTCGGAAAATCAAACGCGGCACTCATAGGGCCAATCACTTTCAGATTCGAGTGGTTGCTCTAGGTGTCGAGGACAAACTTGCTGTCGAATGCCCGCGAGCGGCGCTTGACGCCAGGCTTGAGTTAATTAGAACGGCTGGTGTTCCGAATTATTTCGGCGCACAACGCTTTGGTCGTGGCGCCAATAACATACCTCAAGCGCTGGCTATGTTCGCCGGTAGTCGGCGTGTTAAAGACCGTAACTTACGAGGCATTTTATTGTCATCAGCACGATCCTGGCTGTTTAATAGCGTTGTTTCGGCACGAGTGAAAATCGGCACTTGGCAGTCTCTCTATGCAGGCGAACCGGCAAATTTGAATGGCAGCAATAGCGTATTTCCAGTGGTGGATATAGAGGCAGAGACCGAGCGTTTAAGGTTATTGGATATTCACCCAACGGCGCCTCTTTGGGGTGAACGGAGTGATCGTAATCTTGCTGAGTTAGCGGTTCAGATGTGTGCTGAGTTGATTGAATTAGAAGCCTCTGCCATGGGCCGCTATCAATTGTTAAAGCGCGGGCTCGAGGACGCTCGAGTAGAATATCAACGTCGGGCTCTACGTTTGGTGCCCATCGACTTGTCTTGGCAGTATGATGACGGCGATCTATGCCTGACATTTGATCTTCAGCGAGGCCAGTTCGCCACCTCTGTGCTGCGAGAATTAGTGCGCGAGACATGAAGGAGCAAGGGACATGAAAATTGCCATAACAGAGCTTCCTTATGTCGACAGTGCCGACCTCTTTGACAAGGTGGCTGATCAACCATGGGCGATCTTTCTAGATTCTGGGAATACTAAGCATTTAACCGAGCAAGGTAATCATGCCAACTTTGATGTGATGGCGATCAAGCCTCAATCGACCTTGGTTTTTGACGGCGAGCTCACTCATTTTCGTCACGGCTCGATTAAAGATCGTCTCTACGGTGAGCCGTTGGCTATTTTGCAATCAGCAATACCGTCCGCAGAGAACCAAGACCAGCTTGACGAGGCCTACGTTCCAGGAGCGTTAGGCTATTTTTCCTATGACCTTGCTCGACAGTATGAAGAAATACCGAATTTAGCCGACGATCGGGAGCAATTACCGATGATGGCGGTTGGTATTTATTACGTGGTGTTGGTTGTTGATCATCGTAAGAAGTGCTGTCGGCTACTGCAGCTCGGGGACTCGCATGAAACTCAATCTATTGCCAGTGAATGGCGTGATTTGGTTGAGTGGAGTGCTGAGTTCGAGCAAGATATAGAAAGTTTCTCTGATTTAGAAGAGCCTGAGTCAAAAATGCCGTTTCAAACTGGCGGCTTGCTGAGTGGCCTATTAAAAGAAAACATGGGCCGAGACGTTTATAGAAAAAAATTTAAAGCGATACGTGATTACACTATTGCCGGCGATTGCTACCAAGTTAATTTAACCAAGCAGTTTTCCGCGCAGGTCGCAGGCGACCCATGGTTGACCTATCGTTACTTGAGAACCAACAGTCCAGCCCCCTATGGTTGTTACATCAACTTACCGTTCGCGCAGGTTTTGTCTAACTCGCCTGAAAGCTTTATTCAATGCCGCAATCGGCACGTGGTAACTAGCCCAATTAAAGGTACACGCCCGCGAGCGCATCACAGTGAAGCGGTCGACAAAGCCGAAGCGCAAGCACTAAAAAAAAGTGAAAAAGATCGTGCCGAAAACTTAATGATTGTTGACCTAATGCGAAATGACTTAAGTCGTAGCTGCGAGCTGGGTAGCGTAAAAGTTCCGAAACTATTTGAAGTGCATAGCTTTGCCAATGTGCATCATTTAATCAGCACAGTCACAGGAACGCTAAAACAAGAACTACACGCAATTGACTTGTTTCGCGCTTGCTTCCCGGGCGGTTCGATCACCGGAGCGCCTAAAATAAGATCAATGAAGATCATTGAAGAGCTGGAGCCCACTCGAAGAGGGCTGTATTGCGGTAGCATCGGATATCTTGGTGTAGACGGTAGCTTGGAAACCAATATTGCGATCCGGACTATCGTGGTTAAAGATGGCGTTGCTAGGTATTCGGCAGGTGGCGGGTTGGTTATCGACTCGAAGGTTGAAGAGGAGTATCAAGAATTACTGGATAAAGCCAGAATGATGACCGAAGCGCTGTTCAAGAATAAACGACCAGCAAACAATTAGAGTCGTCTGATCTGATTGTCAAAGGTGATAAATTGCCTATTATTTTGACAAATTTCATTAAATCTCGGACAAGTTCGTGCTAAAACCTGAGTTTACGCAAATATTTATTCTAATTACTTGTTTTGTAGGCAAGCCAACAGTATTTTTAGCCTATGGTTCTTGCTGCAATAAAATCTCTCTCCGAAATGGAGCTTCCAGCTAACGATGTACCTCAATGGTTGTCGGGGATTGCTGTTGGGCGTCCCGAAAAAGAGCTTCAGCGGATTGAAAAGGCGGCCCATTTCGCAATCGCTTCGCATGCTGGCCAAAAGCGAGCATCCGGCGAAGATTACGTAAATCATACCTTTGCCGTGGCGGCAATTGTTCACGAATTGGGCTTAGATTCTGATGTTGTAATAGCGGCATTGTTGCACGACACGGTTGAAGATACCGATGTTACCTTGACGCAATTAAGCGATAACTTCGGTAGCGATGTAGCTAACTTAGTTGATGGCGTGACTAAGATGGAAGCGATTCAAAGCTTCACTGACACTGAGTCTGACCGAGGTAAATCCAAACAAGACGCGAAAGCCGAAAGCTTGCGTAAAATGATGTTGGCTATGGTCGATGACGTGCGCGTGGTGCTAATCAAATTATGTGATCGCTTACACAATATGCGAACCCTGAGCGCGGTAAAGTCTGAGAAGCAAAAGCGTGTAGCGACTGAGACATTAGAAATATTTTCGCCATTGGCAAACCGTTTGGGTGTCTGGCAAATAAAGTGGGAGCTCGAAGATCTAAGCTTTCGCTATATAGAGCCAGATATTTATAAAACGATTGCCCGAAAATTGTCAGAGCGGCGTGTTGACAGGCAGTTGTTCATCGATGAATTTATCGACACAGTGGCGGTTCAATTAGCCGACCAAGGTGTCGAGGCTGAGATTCGTGGTCGTGCTAAGCATATTTACAGCATCTGGACCAAGATGCAGAAGAAGGGTCTAGAATTTGAGCAATTGTTCGACGTGCGAGCCGTACGCATCTTAGTTGACTCAGTCAAGGATTGTTACGCGGCCTTGGGCTCTATTCATACTAATTGGAAGTTTATTCCGGGTGAGTTTGATGATTACATCGCCACCCCGAAAGAAAATAATTATCGGTCGATACACACGGCGGTAATTGGTCCGACGGGCAAGGTTGTTGAAGTACAAATACGTACACACGAAATGCATGAGTACAACGAGCTCGGCATTGCCGCCCACTGGCGCTACAAAGAGGGCAAGGCTGATAATGACCAAGCGGTGAATAATAAAATCCTTTGGTTGCGTCAACTGCTTGAGTGGAAAGACGAAGTCGCCGATGCAAGTGAGTTTGTAGACCGAGTTAAAGATGAGGTATTCGAAGATAGGGTCTATGTCTTTAGCCCAAAAGGCAAAGTGGTCGATTTGTCATACGGCAGTACGCCGATTGACTTTGCCTACGCAATTCATACCGAAGTAGGGCATCACTGTCGCGGAGCAAAGGTTAATGGAAAGATGGTGCCATTAACGTATTGCCTGAAAACTGGCGAACAAGTCAGTGTTATTACTTCTAAAACAGGCGGTCCTAGTCTCGATTGGCTTGATCCGCACAAAGGTTATGTGCGCACTCGCCGAGCTCGCGCCGGAATTCAGCATTGGTTCCGCCACGAGAATCGAGACGAAACCATCGCCCATGGGCGAACCATTTTAGACCGCGAACTCGACCGTATGAATGTCAGCGATGTGAGTCGTGAGCTGCTGGCTAAGCAGTTGAACGTCGAAGATGCTGAAGAGCTATTTTTTAAGATGGTAGACGGCTCTATCAAGCCCGGTCGTGCCGCCGCGATGGCGCAGCGCATGCTTAAACCGGACGACCTCGAGGATGACGAACAACTTGAAATAAGCTTTAAGGGCGGTCGCGCGGCTAATGACGATGCCAAGCCTAATGACATGACGATTCATGGTGTCAGTGATCTAATGACAAGCTTGGCTAAGTGTTGTCAGCCAGTCCCTGGAGATCGAGTTTTAGGTTTTGTTACTCGCGGAACCGGAATCACTATTCATCGTGCACTATGTCCCAATATCCTGTATCAACAACACGAGGCTGGTGAGCGCGTTGTAGAAGTGAATTGGGGCCACGACAAAGAGCGAGTGTATCCAATGACGGTGTTAATTACCGCCTTTGACAAAAAAGGCTTATTGCGCGATGTGTCGACAGTCTTTGCTGATGAAAAAGTGAATGTCTTAGAAATGAATACTAGAACCGACGGAAAAAGTCAGACCGTACAAATGGAGTCTTTGGTTGAAGTTACTGGTTTTGAAGCGATGAGCCGATTGCTGGCTAAGCTTGACCACTTGCCAAATGTATTAGCGGTTAAGCGTAAAGTTTAGTTAGACATTGATCTTTAGGGTTCTGCGTCCTTTAAATATTGCTTGGTTGCTCACCTCCCTAGTAACCGTCTGATTTTGTGCCGATCAGCTACGCTGACTAAAGGGTTAGCCTGAGCGCAATTCCGCCAAACGCTCTAATAGCGAAACTCTGAAAAAGCTAAGAAATAATATCCTCAAACAAAGCATAGTAGATGTACTCGCTATAGCCCTCTCGCACATGTACTTTAGCATTCGCTAATGGCGATGCGATATTCTCAACTCCCTCGAGAGTAATGCGACTATCCTCTGTGCCCCACCATAAATCGACAGGCACGGTAATATTACTGAGGTCGAGATTTCTCGGAGATAAACAGTGCACCATTTCATGTGAAATCCCGTCTAAACCTTTGCTGCTAGCTTGCCGAAACCCTTCGATCATCAAGTCAATAGTATTGTTGTTGATGAATAGTTCACGTTCGGCACTGCCTAAGCCAGCTTCCAACATACTTCGGTAGTGTAGCGATAGGTTAATGGTTACGCTTTTAAGCCACAACTCATATATCTGTAGAGCAAAACGTTTCGATACCTGAATCAGCTTGGTAACTGGAGCAAAGATACCGATTAAGTAGCCAGTGTCTGTTTTAGTGTTTACAAACATTGGCGACGACAGCCTTACTCGCTTCAGTCGATCGTCGGCTTGAGCTGCAAAATCTAATGCTATCACCGAGCCTAGATCCATGCCGAGAAGGTCATAGCTTTGAATTCCGAGTTGCTCTATAAATTCGGCCAACATGCTATTCCAATTATTAGGATGGCCTTGGACATAAGGCGTTAGGCCGAAGCCTGGCCGGTCAGGAATTATGATGCGCTTGTTTTGTCGCCGACAAATGTCTTCATATCCGTGAGGAATAGTGACGCGGCAGCCGTAGCTATTGTGACAGACGATAATCGGCTTGCCGTCGGCAGGGCCATATTCACGATAGGCTACTTTTAGGTCGTTGTCTAACAACATAAACTTATCTTTAGACATCTCGGGCCGCTCGTTGTATAGCAGGCTATGTTTACTTGAAAAGCCGTCTTTAGTGCCAAAGTAGGTATCAAGTATTTGCGACTCATCGGTCAAAACTAATCGTACAATCGCCGCTTGTGATTTAGTCTCGGTCTTTCTATAGAGTGACTTTAAGTGAGTTTTGACAGTGTTCTCCGAAACAAATGAGTTGCTCGCTATCTGTCTGATACCGTGACCGTTAATCAACTCGAGCAGCACAGATTGTTCTTTCTCAGTCAGTTGATAACGTTCGACTAGCTCTGGATTAAGCATCTTGCCACAGGTTTGCTGGTCGACTACCAATAACAAATAGTAGGTTGAGAGGGAGCCGTTGATATCATCGTGGTTATGAATTGTCCGCAGGTGTAACTGTTCCTGATTTTGGTCAAGATAGTCGACCGCACACAGTCCGCTATGGGTTGTCTGACTGACTAGCTGCTCGTTGTGCTCAGCAGCAAGCGCGACCTTATTCTCAACACACAGTTTAAGTCGATTGCAGTGCGGTGCCTGTTGCACATAGGTGTACAACGCAGCGGCGTTTTGGTTGCGGTAGATGACTCGATAAGCGTCATCAAGAATGATCATCTTGAAGCGGCTTTTATCTAATAGCGTACCGAACGCAATCAATGCCTCATTAGTATTGCGAATACGGTTTAGAATTTGATCGCCAATCGCCAGTTCAGAAAAATTTTCTGGTGCGTCAATGGCATCATTTTCTGCTAACGCTTGGTGCATGATCTCGATGTAGTCATGATGCCAACGGTCTGGACTAGCAATGATGCGATAAACTAAGCCGCTAAAACGTGAATTACCCATAGCCGCAATCTCCTGTTTTGCTTGTTCATTGTTTCTATCAATCGTCTTTAATCGATAGGCAGTACTCACTTTGACGATGATTTCCTATTCATCGTCAGACATCATAGTCATTCTAATCAAGTGTCGCCAATGCGACTTTAGTTCAGAAAAGTACGAATACGCAGTATTTAGGCTACTAATTAGCAAATTATAGCCAGCTCGCCGCATTTTTAGTAAACTGCGCCTGAGCCAAATTACATTCGCTTGAAAACGTTTAGTCAAAAATTGAATGACTGAATGTCGAAACCCTATCTGTTTCTTATACTTATCTCAGAGGATCTACCATGAAACAACCAGTTCGAGTTACCGTCACTGGTGCTGCCGGCCAAATCAGCTACGCATTACTTTTCCGCATTGCCTCAGGCGCAATGCTAGGCCAAGACCAACCTGTAATCTTGCAGTTGTTGGAAATTACACCAGCCATGGGTGCCTTAGAAGGCGTGGTAATGGAATTGAACGACTGTGCTTTTCCGTTGTTGCAAGAGGTGGTGATCTCGGACCAACCAGAAGTGGCCTTTAAAGATGCAGACTATGCATTGTTAGTAGGCGCTCGCCCACGTGGCCCAGGCATGGAGCGTAAAGATTTACTTGAAGCCAATGCTGCAATCTTCTCTGTTCAAGGTAAAGCGATGAACAGCGTTGCTAGCCGAGACATTAAAGTATTGGTTGTTGGTAACCCAGCAAATACTAATGCATTAATCGCCTCAGCTAACGCGCCTGATCTCGATGCCGGCCAGTTTACAGCGATGATGCGTCTTGACCATAACCGATCGTTAAGCCAATTGGCTGAGAAGACCGGTGCGCATACCACTGAAATCAAGCGTATGACAGTTTGGGGAAATCACTCAAACACTCAATACCCAGACATTACTAACACCACCGTAAATGGCAAGGCCGCTTCTGATTTGGTTGACCAAGCTTGGTTAGAAGAGAACTTCATTCCAACGGTACAAGAGCGTGGCGCAGCGATCATTAAAGCTCGCGGCGCATCTAGCGCAGCCTCGGCCGCGGCCGCGGCAATTGACCATATGCGCACCTGGGCATTGGGTACAGCAGAAGGCGATTGGGTTAGTATGGGCATCCCCAGTGATGGCAGCTACGATATTGAGCCAGGTATTATGTATTCGTACCCGGTTACCTGCAAAGGCGGAAAATATGAAATCGTACAAGGCCTAGAAATTAGCGAATTCAGTCGTTCACGTATGAACGTGACGGAAAATGAGTTGCGTGAAGAACGCGCGGCGATTGCGCATTTGTTAGGCTAGTTGCTTGTTAGGCTAGTTGCTTGTTAGCCTGGTGACGGCTAATTAACTAAGCTGAAAGTTAAAAAAGCCGCTACTCATATATGAGTAGCGGCTTTTTTACGTCTTACTTATGGTCTATTTTTTGCGTGCGTTAAATGCTGCCATTTGTTCGGCAGTTGCTTCAGTTTGATGTTTCTCTTTCCATTCAGAGTAGGGCATCTTATAGACCATTTCTCGAGCCTGTTCCATATCTACATCTTCACCTAAGTCGGCGGCCGCACCGGCGACCCATTTAGCTAAACAATTACGACAAAAGTTCGCGAGGTTCATTAGATCAATGTTTTGAACGTCCTTGCGGCTGTCCAAATGTTCAATCAATCGGCGAAAAGCCGCGGCTTCAATTTCGGTTTGTTTATTCATAGCTTCTATTATGCTGTTTATCGGTCAAGTAACGCAGAAAGTCTCTTGTTGTTAAGTACGTCTAATATTGTTTTTACTTAAAACAAAAATCAGTAGGCAGCTAACCCATACGCCACAGGCCATGAAGAACAAAATGCCGCCATCGGTGTCACCAGCAGCGTTAACTATGCGGTCTACACCGAGTGGAGTCGCAAGGTGAAAGAATATCGCTCCCGATATAACGCCTAAACCCAGCAAAGCGCCGAGCTTACGAGTGGCTGGAACAATCAATAAAGCGGCGGCAATTAATTCAACAGCGCCGATAACGTAGCCACCAATTGACTCGAAAGTTGGTGCTATAGCACTAAGGCCTACGTCGTTCATCCACTGAGCGATGGTAGCGAAAATAATGTCGGTTTCTTCTGAACCGGTGAACTTGAAGAATAGTGACTGAATGAATACGAATATCACGTACGCTATTAATGCGTAGATAAATCCTTTTTTGGCGGTCATATGATGCCCCTTATTGTTGTTTTATGTGCCTCAATAATAAAGCAAGCCTGTAAATAAAGGAAGGCTATGGTTTTCGCTGAGAGCTTTCTAACTCTGTATGAATAAGCCAAAAGGTCACCATTTATAAGCGACTGATAGCTAGGGGCTATAGCCTAAGGCCTAGCCCCTTAGGCTCTAATTTTTAACCTTTATTAGCCTTTAACAAGAGGCTCGTCGCCCCAATCAGCGTTTTCTATGGCGACAAAATAGCTTGGGTCTTCGATCACATTAACTTCGACCATATCGCCTGCTTTCTTAAGCAGTTTTTTGCACTCGGCGCTTAGATGAATAAGATGCAGGGTGCGGTTATTTT
>JBLHXJ010000111.1:0-8876 GCA_047629535.1 Arenicella sp.
TACTAAAATTATCAGTCCACGCCGATACAAACAGCTATCACCAATGCATCTAGCTGTTTTTGCATAGCGGGCATTAATGCCAAAATGACATCACTAATGCTAAAATAGATCTGTAAACAATGGTCGCGGTGTCGATGGCATTAGATTTCACAAATTCAAATAGCTTGCGTGTAGCTGATATGCCGCGAATTGGCTGTGAACACAACCGCTCAAAGCAGCTACTCGTAGTAGCACTGCTACTGTTAATAAGTGTCACTGCCGCTGACGCTGCCCAACAGGCATCTTCAAAATCAGCTTGGTTGGTGAAGAAAACCAACAAAACCGATATTCCTAAAACTGATGACTCGGCGCTTGAAGATATTGATTCAGGCGCATTAGACGCCGATGCAAAACCTGAAGCCATGGCTTCAGCCGAATTAGAAGCGAATACAGAGCCAGAAGTAAAAGTCGAAGATTTTGTTGAAACATCCCCTATCAAGTCTGTTGTTTTGCTAGAGCCCGAGCTGGGCGCAGCTCTTGCGCTACGCCAAACCTTAGATTTACAATTTGATCAAATACAATCACTTGCTGAAACTGAAGACTCATTTAATCAACGTTTCGGCGAGCTTTACTCCGCCTATGCTCGCACGCTGCTAAAAGTAGGGCGCCTGACCGATGCCAGGAAGATGTTTGCTAATGCCCTGCACAATATCAAGATCAATAATGGCGTAAACAGTCTGCAGCAACGACCTGTGCTACGCGAGCTGTTTGAAATGGGGCTTGCTACTGGTAACGTTAACGATGCTGAAAAGCAATTAAGAAGACTGCTTTGGATTGAAAAAGGCAACCCTGAGGATAGCTACTCGTTCGACTTGGTTATGAAGCTTGGAAATTTTTACCTAGGCAAATATTTAGTCAGCAAAAGACCAACAGAGAAAAGCTTGATTGGCTTGAACAAATCAATTCACTATTTCGGCTATGCCCTTCGGCGCTACAACGCTGCCTTGATCACAAGCCGGTCATTGCCTTATGGTGATTTTGCCTATGCCCACTATCTGAAAAGGTTAGTCCGCAGCGAGGTCGATTTCGAGCTGTATATAATGGCTAGAGAACGAAGTGTGACCGATTTGGATGCGGTAGACTCCCGTCGTTTGATAAACAACGGCTTTGCAGAGAGCAACCATTTCTTAAGGCTGGCCTATACTGAGGCGAAGAAAAGCTTAGATTTTGAAGGCTCGGTTCGAGCATTGCTAAGTATCGGCGATCTATACCTTCTTTACGGTAATGCCGCAGACGCCAACACCTACTATCAACTTGCTAGAAAAAACACCGTCCATCTACCGCTAGCTCACCCCTTGATCAAAAATCTCGATGCCCCGCAAAAGTTACCCGCGTTTAAGCTCTCGATACAAAGAGACCCCCATGCAGGTGAGCATGCTTATCAAGCGATTCCGATGCAGCTAGACATTGACACCGCAGGCTACGTCGGAAAAGTTACCCGAGAGCCTCAGCTTGATCTCACCATGGCGATGAGAATACGCGCAAAGCAGACAGCCAAGCGCCTTAGGTTTCGTCCGATCATTGAAGACGGTCAACTCAAACCGATTAAAAATCACCAATATAATGTTCAGGTGCCTGTAAGAGCGCTTACCACGTTGGTAAGCAAGCAAACTGAAAAATAGCCGCAGCTTAGCTGTAAAACTCAAGCTAAATGAGTGGCTTGCCATATCCATAGCGCGGCTATCGCGCAAGCGCACATAAACCTGTTAAGATTAAATCACCTTAGTTTGCTGACATGGTCAAGACCACATATGGCACACAATAACGCCCAATTAGAGTTATTAATTAACGCTGAAATATCCAAACAAGGCCTGCCGAGCGACTTTAATAAAACGATCGCCAGCTACTATCGGCCACTGGCTAGCGAGGTTGCCTTAGCCGCAAGTCGATCAGTTGCAAATCGTCAGTTACCGCTATTGCTTGGTATTTTTGGCTCACAAGGTAGTGGTAAGTCGACCTTTGCTGATTTCTTAAAACTAATCTTAGAGCATCAGTTCAATACCCCTACGGTGGTGATGTCACTGGATGATTTCTACTTGACTCGCGAGCAACGTCAGCATCTTGCACATCAAGTTCACCCACTATTAGTCACTCGAGGCGTGCCGGGCACGCACGATATTCAGTTACTCCAAGATACGCTCGATAAGCTCACAGCCTTAGACGGTACTGCGGCTGTGCGAGTGCCGACATTTGACAAAGCTAAAGATGATCGCTCACCGACTGCGCAATGGCAACTGATTACCACTAAGCCACAAGTGATAGTGCTAGAAGGTTGGTGTGTCGGCGTTAAGCCGCAAAATGATACGCAGTTAGATCTAGCTATTAATGACTTAGAAAGATCAATGGATCGAGATGGCAGTTGGAGAAAATTTGTTAACCAACAGCTAAGCGATAGCTATTTACCAGTGTTCAGTCAGCTCGACAAACTGATCGCATTGGTAGCACCAAGTTTTGACTGCGTACATGAATGGCGGTCGCTACAAGAAGCAAAATTAATCGAAAAACTTGAATTCGCTAAACAATCGACTGAGGCGACCATGTCCGACACGCAAATAAAATTCTTTATCGCACATTATCAGCGTCTTACCGAGCACGCCTTAGCCACATTGCCGGGCTATGCCGATTGCTGCTTACAAATTGATAAGTCTCACCAGATTACCCGTCTTACTGGAACTTTATCTGCCGCTAATCCCTAGTGCAATTAATCATATCTACCGATCTCGACGGCACGCTAATAGACCACCATGACTATTCATTTGATGCGGCATTACCGGCACTTGAAAAATGTCGGAACGCGGGTGTCCTAGTGCTATTTAACACCAGCAAGAATGAGGCAGAGGCATCCGCTCTACAAAAAAAAATCGGCGTACAAGGGCCACTTATCGTTGAAAATGGCTCGGCGCTAATTTTGCAAAACGAACGTATTTTTTTCGGCGTTAGTCGTAGCGACATCTTAAATTTTATCGATACTTTTAGACGCAAGCATGGCCAACTTATAGAAGGCTTCAACGACTGGACAGAGACACAGCTTATAGGGCACACGCAACTAGATTTGAACTCTGCAAAGCTGGCCTTGAAAAAAAAATACTCTGAACCGTTCTTGTGGCACGGCGATCAAGCCCAATTGACATTACTAGAGGCGGAGGCAAACCAATACGGTTTGTCACTCAGCAAAGGCGGCCGTTTTTACCATTTGCAGGGTAAATGTGATAAAGCCACGCCATTGAATTACCTCAAATTACACAGAGGAAAGCTTTTCTCTGGTGACGGAGCGCTAAAGTTGGTATGTTTAGGCGATAACCACAACGACGTGGCTATGCTCGAATGTGCGGATATTGCGGTGTGCGTTAAGTCATCGACAACAAACTACCCTAAGTTTGATACGTCAAAAAACCAGCATACGGTATATACCCAGCAATACGGCCCTAAGGGCTGGAACGCTGCTGTAGAAGATATATTGGCGCGCTACGGTTACTAGTAGCCCTGCCCGCATAAGTCGAACCTGATCAATTCACCTGCGAACATCCCAAATCAGCCTCGTTCGATTGTGGGCGAGTTCAGCACCTCTGCGCGGCAACTGCGGCGTAAAATTGATCCTAATTAAACAAAAAATAAGCATTTAAACTTAGGCGACTAACTATGGCAGACTTTTATCAAAACGGCATCATTACTACTCTCCATAATTTGCATCAGAGATCGGAGCAAGATTTAGAGGACGAGTTGCGATCATTTTGTAAAAAGCGGCCCATGGCGTTAGTACTACCCTCGCTATATTCCGAGCTAGAGGGCGAGGCGCTGCCGAATATTGTCAACGAGCTGAGTAAAGTTGATTACCTTGATGAAATTGTGATCGGTTTAGATCGTGCGAGTGAATCTGAATATCGCCAAGCACTGGAGTTCTTTAAACCACTAAACCAAAGCTTCAAGATCCTTTGGAACGAGGGACCTCGTCTTCAAGCGGTTGACGCGCTATTAAAGAAAGAGAACTTGGCACCGTTAGAATTAGGTAAAGGCCGTAACGTTTGGTATTGCTTTGGTTATGTCCTCGCTGCTGGGCGGGCAAGCTCGGTTGCCTTACATGATTGCGACATCTTAACCTACAAAAAAAGTTTGCTAGCGCGATTGATTTACCCTGTTGCAAACCCAGGCTTTAACTATAAATTTTGCAAAGGCTACTATGCGCGCGTCGCTGACGGTAAAATTCACGGTCGTGTATCACGACTGCTGGTAACCCCCTTAGTCCGAGCATTGAAAAAAGTATACGGCCAAAACGACTACCTCGATTATATTGACAGCTTTCGCTACCCACTAGCCGGCGAGTTTTCATTCGCTGCCGACGTAATAAATGACATAAGAATTCCAAGCGATTGGGGTTTAGAAATTGGTGTTCTATCAGAGCTAAACCGAAACTACGCGAACAACCGCATCTGTCAGGCTGACATCGCCGACTCATACGATCACAAACATCAAGAGCTATCGGCCGAAGACAATGCCAAAGGGCTATCAAAAATGTCGATTGATATTTGCAAGGCACTGTATAGAAAGTTAGCCACGAATGGAGTGGTGTTCAACGCTGAAACTTTTCGCGCAATTAAGGCGACCTACTTTCGTATTGCTCTCGACTTTGTTGAAACCTACTACAACGATGCACGTATGAATGGTCTAAAATTGGATATTCACAAAGAGGAAAAAGCCATCGAGATGTTTGCCATGAATGTATTGCAAGCCGGCAATGACTTTCTCGAAAATCCGATGGAAACCCCATTCATCCCGAGTTGGAACCGCGTTGTAAGCGCGATTCCCGACGTTCAAGACAAGTTGCTCGAAGCGGTCGAGTTAGACATGCAAGAATTCAGCTGAGGCAAAATAATGCAAAGACTGGATAAGGTAGTAGATCACCTTTCTCGAATCTACCCAGATCATGATCAACAACGCCTAGCACGTCGTATTTTAAGGCGTATAGGTATTGATGTCGGCGCCTGTACTGCTGAACCGTTCGAGAACAAATGGTCACAGTCAGATGCTTGGCTGATAACCTACGCGGACAGCGTCATTGAAGAACAGCAAGCACCTCTGCAGACACTTAAAAAGTTTGTCGATCGACGGCTAAAAGAAGGTATTAGCGGAGTGCATATTCTGCCGTTTTTTCCGTACAGTTCAGACGATGGCTTTTCAGTCATTAACTACGTCGAAGTGAATCAAAGTTTTGGCACTTGGGGTGATATCCAGTCCATCGCCAAGGACTACGATTTGATGGCTGACTTGGTGATTAATCACTGCTCAGGGCGCAGCGTTTGGTTTGAAAATTACAAACAGGGCAAGCACCCTGGTGCCGACTACTTCTTAGAAGCGACCGCTGAAGACGATATATCATTGGTGGTTAGACCACGGACTTCGCCGCTACTAAAAGAAACTCAGACATTAAACGGCGAAAAGCTAGTTTGGTCGACCTTTAGTCACGACCAAGTAGACCTGAATTTTGCTAATCCCGAGGTGCTACTCGAGATGATCGGCATCATCCGGTGGTATCTCGAGCAGGGCGTTAGAATTTTTCGTTTAGACGCGATCGCCTTTCTATGGAAAGAGATAGGCACCTCGTGTGTTCATTTACCACAGACACACGAGGTAACACGCCTGTTGCGCAGCTTGATTGAGGAACATTCCCCGCAGGCCATTATGATCACCGAAACTAATGTACCGAACCTTGAGAATCTCTCGTATTTTGGCAACGGTAACGAAGCTCATGCGGTGTATAACTTTTCATTGCCGCCACTAGTCCTGCATGCCTTGGTCGCCGGAACCAGCAATTATCTAAAGCAGTGGCAGATGAGTATGCCGCCGGCACAAGCTGGAAATTTTTATTTTAATTTTATTGCCTCACACGACGGCATTGGCTTACGTCCAGCCGAAGGTTTGCTCAGCGAAGAAGAAATTTCTAGCTTGGTCGCTACCATGCAAGACTACGGCGCAAAAATATCATGGCGCAGCGGCGAATCGGGTGACCCTCGGCCATACGAGATTAATGTTGCGCTATTCGACGCGCTGCAGGGCACAAGTAGTGGGCCAGACCAGTTTCAAATTGAGCGTTTTCTTTGTGCCCATGCGATTATGTTTGCACTCGAAGGTGTTCCAGGTATTTATATACATAGCCTACTCGGAACTAATAACGACTATCAGCGGTTCGAACGATCCAACCAAAACCGCTGCATCAACCGGCATCGCTGGGACTGGGATAATTTACAACAACAGCTTGATGACGACACTAGCCATCACTATCAAGTCTATCAAAAAATGTTATCTCTATTAACTCTACGCAGAGCGCAACCAGCGTTCCACCCGAATGCAGCACAATACACCTTGCACCTCGGCGAGCATATTTTTGCATTTTGGAGGCAAAGCTTGAAACGTGATCAATCGATTTTTTGTTTGCACAATGTGACCAATCAAATTGTTGAGGTGCCGCTTAATTCAGTTAATCTAATCGGCACCGAAGGCTGGTTAGACTTGATCAGTGACGACCCCGTCGATGAGCAAAATCAGACCCTAAGCCTAAAACCATATCAAGCAATATGGCTGAGTAATCGGCTGTTCAGCTAGGCTGACTGAACCGCTTATTTGGCAACTTAAGAAACCGTCAGTTGGTCAATATTTCTAAAGTTTTCTAGGGCTTCTGGGTTAGCTAAGGCAGAGGTGTTTTTGACTGGCCTAGCTTCAACGATATCACGCACTGCCAACTCGCTGATTTTACCCGACTTGGTTCTTGGAATATCCGCCACCTGAAGAATTACCGCAGGCACATGCCTTGGACTAGCGCCGCTTCTGATTTTTAACTTTATCTCGCGGCGCAATTGATCGTCTAGCGTCAAGCCTGACGACATAACCACAAAAAGCACCACCCGCACATCGTCAGACCATACCTGACCGATGACAACAGCTTCCTGAATACCCTCTATTTGCTCGACTTGTCGGTAGATTTCGGCCGTGCCGATACGTACTCCACCTGGGTTTAAAGTGGCATCCGAGCGCCCGTAAATCACCACACCTTGGTTGCCTGTGACTTCCGCATAATCACCTTGGGCCCAGGCATTGTCATACCGTTCGAAGTAGGCGGCACGGTATTTTTCATCTTGCGGGTCGCTCCAGAAATAAAGTGGCATTGACGGGAATGCCTTAACGCAAACCAGCTCGCCCTTTTGCTCGACGATTGACTTGCCGTCGTCATCCCAAATCTCGATTGCCATGCCTAGCCCTTTGCAGGCGATTTCGCCGCGATATAAATCACTGGATGGGTCACCTAAGACAAAGCAAGAGATGATGTCAGTTCCACCTGAGATCGAGGCTAAGTAAAGATCTTTTTTAATCGAGTTATAAACATAGTCGAAACTCTCAGCGACCAATGGAGAACCAGTAGAGCACATTACTCTTACCGACGAAAAATCATGCGAATCGCTAATATCAACTTTCTCGTTTTTTAGGGCGTCGATATACTTAGCCGAAGTGCCAAAATGAGTCATCGATTCCTGCTCTGCTAAGTCGAACAAGATAGTCGGATTTGGATAAAAAGGTGAGCCATCATAAAGTAACAAGGTAGCTCCAGAGGCCAAACCCGAAACCAACCAATTCCACATCATCCATGTGCAGGTAGTGAAATAGAAAACTCGATCGCTAGGCCTCACATCGCTATGCAATTGATGTTCTTTTAGGTGTTGTATCAGGGTTCCGCCAGCACCATGCACGATACATTTTGGCGCTCCTGTAGTCCCGCTTGAATATAAAATATAGAGAGGATGGTCAAAAGCAAGCTGCTCAAATTTGATTTCAGCAGCGACAAATTGCTTAAGGAAGGACTGGTAAAGAGTGACTTTTGGCACATCGCCTAGACTCTCGGGCTGACCAGTATTGCCACGTAAAAAAGGCACTAAGACGACTTTTTCAAGCGACGGAAGCTGAGCTGCGATTTGACTAACCTTGCCTAGGTTATCAATCTCTTTTCCATTGTAAAAGTAACCATCGGCGGCAATCAATATCTTCGGTTCTACTTGCCCAAATCGATCAATAACACCCTGTACACCAAAGTCAGGCGAGCAAGAGCTCCAAATTGCGCCGATTGAGCTGACTGCCAGCATCGAAATAATTGTCTCGGCTATATTTGGCATATACGCCACCACCCTGTCACCCGGTACTACGCCTGAACTTCTCAAAGCCTGCGCCATACGAGAGACCGATTGACGCAGCTGCGTCCAACTCACTCGACTCTTTAGGCGATCCTCGCCCCAGAACACCAGAGCATCGTCAGACCCGTCAACAGCCGAGTTATTGAGCAAATTTTCAGCGAAATTTAATCTAGCTTGAGGAAAAAAGGATGCATCGAGCATTGACCTGCCTGGCACAAAGACCGACTCGCCCTTGTCTCCAGATACGCCGCAGAAATCCCAAATTTGTGACCAAAATTCTGATGTGTTTTCTACCGACCAACGATGAAGATCTTGATAACTCTCAAGACTTTGTTGGTGTTCGGTATTTACCTGTTGTCGAAAACGAAACAGATTAGTCTTTAATAGCTTGTCGCGGGAACACTCCCATATCGGATTGGTTTGACTAACTTGACTCATCGTTATCTCAGGATCGTATATATCGTATATAAGGACACACATCTTACGTTAGACCAGCCTTTACACTCAAGCGATTGTCATCGGCGGGATCACCTCAGCGTCCAACATTGCTTAACGCTTAATTGCTCAACTCACGTCAGCTAGATTTTCTAGTCTATTATTGCGGGCCCCTAGGCGATTAGAACTTTAGCTATTCTGGCAGTGTAGTATCTGCGGGAGTCGATC
>JBLHXJ010000112.1:0-8846 GCA_047629535.1 Arenicella sp.
TTTCTCGAAAATGAAGACTTTGATATCGTCGAGAAAGGGTAAGTTGAGTGAGTAATTACCTCACAGACAAGAAATAATTTAGACAGTATTGAATTAACCAGAGGTTTTAGAATGTTCGGACGAAGTAAAAATAACGCGGCATTACCAGGCAGTAATAGCGTGCCAGTTACCTCAAGTGAAGTGATGGAGCGCTTGGCTGAAGACTATATGAAAGATCGCAAGTGGCGGCGATGGTTTAAGTTTATTCTACTCGGTTTGTTTTTGTTTTACATAGTGAGCGCGATTTTTATTGCCAGCGGCGGCGGTGCCGGAGCTAATGCAACTCAGCCGCATACCGCACTAGTAGAACTTAGGGGCGTTATTAGTACCGCACAAGGCGATGTGTCTGCGGACATCTTAAATGCCAGTTTAAGGCGTGCCTTTGAAGCAAAAATGTCGAAAGGTGTTGTGCTGCGTATAAACAGCCCTGGCGGGTCGCCTGTGCAGTCAGATGAAATTAACGCTGAAATCGGCCGCCTGCGCGACCTTTACCCAGACAAGCCTTTGCACGTCGTGGTGTCTGATGTGTGTGCCTCGGGCGGCTATTATATCGCCGCTGCCGCTGACCAAATATTCGCTAATCCGTCATCAATAGTCGGCTCAATCGGAGTTCGCATGGATAGCTTCGGCTTTGTTGATGCGTTGAAAAAATTAGGCGTTGAGCGACGCTCTTTGACCGCCGGGACTAATAAGGCCATTTTGGACCCTTTCTTGCCGGTGACAGCAAGCCAGCAAGCACACGCTAAAGAGATGTTGGCTATCGTGCATCAACAATTCATCAATCGTGTAAAAGCCGGTAGGGGTGACAGATTAAGCGACGACCCTGATATTTTCAGTGGTTTGTTCTGGAGCGGTGAACAAGCAAAAGAGCTCGGTTTAATCGACGAGTTCGGCAGTCTAGACTACGTTGCTAGAGAAGTGATCGGCCAAGAGGCTATTGTCGATTACTCGTTCAAGCCAGACCTTCTAACTCGGTTCGCACAAGATTTAGGGGTGTCGATGGGCGGCAAGCTAAGCCGTGTATTGGGTGGTCAATTGCAGCTTAATTAAGTGCCGTCAAAAACAATCAGGTAGCGTTGTCGGCTGCCCAAGTGGTAGCGCTATGGTTGTTTTTATTTACCAAGTCTCAGATTCAGTCTTGCGAGCTGTAGGTATATTTCGGCGATAAGCCGTTGCCAAGTGTATTGGAAGCCAGCTAAACCGCTGAAGACTAAGCCTTTAACGATCAGCGTATAAGGAATTATCACCAATGGTGCGACGCCCCAATAGCGCAAACGATCGGGCCAAGAAAGGCTTTTCCAATCTGCGCCAGCGAGCTTTTGCGCTTCCTGTGCAGCGTATTTCTGTTGTGACGCTAACCAGCGACTATAGGGTTTTCGGTCGTCGTGCTGCATGCATTGCTCAAGTTTTAGAACAAGGCCATCAATGCTTACGCGCTGAGTGTGCCCGTCGCGTTGATAATGTGCCGATTGGCGTCGGTAAAGTGATGTTCTCGGCGGGTACAGGGAGCCTTTAAGCGGCTGACCATTAATAAGATACTGAAAACCAATTTCAAAACCTTTGACACTCTCATTCGGCGCTAACTCGGCGATCTCCTTTATTAGCGGTGGTGCGACCACGTAATCAGCGTCCATCGATAAAACCCAGTCGGTTTTAATCTCTTGGGCAAGGCCAAAGTTACTTTGTTCAGTTGGTCCTTCATAGCTATTTTGAATAACCCGTACGTTGTTGAATCTGGCGCAAATCTCTAGAGTTTGATCATCGCTATAGCTGTCGATCACCAGTACTTCTTTTGCCCAGCTTAGGGCCAGTAACGTGCGCTCAATATTTGACGCCTCGTTATAAGTGGCAATGATAGGAGTGATTTGATCAAGCATTAGTGTTTAGAATAAGGGTAATGGTGACTTAGCTTGCAAAGATATCGAAGCCTTGATTTTCTAGCATTGCTACTAAGCGTATCAATGGCAAACCGATAAGGGCATTTGGGTCATCGCCTTCAAATTTCTCGAATAGGGCCACGCCCAGCCCTTCAGACCGGACGCTTCCGGAGCAATTATAAGGCTGCTCCTTGCGCAGATAGCGTTCGATAGTTGACTCGCTTAAGTGCTTAAAATGTACCGTAAAAGGGATCACTTCAGATTGAATAAATCCAGTCTTTGAGTTAACTAACGCCAAGCCAGTAAATAGCTCGATCTTTTTACCCGAGGCTGCTCGTAACTGTTCGATCGCGCGCTCATGGGTATGGGGTTTGCCAACGATTTCGCTGCCGTGAAGTGCGACTTGGTCGGAGCCAATGATCAGGGCATTAGGGTTGTTCTTGGCGATTTCTTGTGCTTTAGCAATGGCTAAGCGCTCTACCAACTCGACCGGCGTTTCATTGGCCAGTGGAGATTCGTCAATGTCGGGGTTAGCGGTATCAAATGGGAGCATTAATCGCTCTAAGAGCATTTTTCTAAACGGTGACGACGAGCCGAGAATGAGACGAGGGTTTGACATAGATTAGTTGACTGAGTCTGAAAATTTAAGAAATTGAATATTTGCTGATTATGCGACAATAAAAGCCTAGATGCACTATCTGACGATCTTGCGGTGCCGCTCTGCTAAAAGTTACTGCTTGATAGTTTTGGCAGCACTGGCGTGAAAACCTAAATCTAGATTAAATTATAAGATAAATATCAACTATTTGATTATGATTGGTCGCTAAGCCAACTGTATGAATCAGGCCAATTGTATAAAGAGTTATGCCGAATAAAATCATTAAATTAGGAATTGTGGGGGTTGGTAAGATTGTTCGCGATCAGCACCTGCCGTCAATTGCCCAGAATGCAGCCTTTAGTTTATTGGCTACTGCTAGCCGCAATGCCTCGGTTGATGGTGTGCAAGCATTCTCTGATATAGCCGCTATGTTAGATGCAACGGAGTTAGATGCGGTGGCCTTATGTATGCCGCCGCAATACCGCCAAGCAGCGGCGCGATTGGCTTTGGCGCGTGGCAAGCACGTGCTGTTAGAGAAGCCCCCAGGCGCGACCGTCTCCGAGGTTGAGCAATTGTCTGAATTGGCTGATAAAAATGGTGTATGTCTTTATGCAACTTGGCACTCGCGACACGCAGCAGCGGTCGAAACCGCCAAGGTCTTATTGTCACAATGCGAGTTACAATCTGCTTCGCTAGTATGGAAAGAAGACGTGAAAAAATGGCACCCTGGGCAGCAGTGGATATGGCAAGCCGGAGGGCTTGGGGTGTTTGACCCAGGCATAAACGGCTTGTCTATTTTAACTCATTGCTTGCCGTCACCAGCTTACGTTACGCGCGCCAAGTTGTTTTTCCCGCAAAACAAAGAGGCGCCCATCGCGGCTGACATTGACTTTAGCAATGCTGATGGTGTTGCAATAAGCGGCCAGTTCGATTGGCGCGTCAGCGGTGGAGAGGCTTGGAATATTGATTTTAAAACCGATCAGGGTTTGCTGCAAATAGTAGACGGTGGTTCACGCTTATTACTCAACGGCAATTCAGTCGTGGTGCCGCAAGCCTCCGAGCATGGGGAGTACCAAGCGATATATGCGCGTTTCGCTGATCTGATTCAACATGGTATTTCCGACGTTGATTTGGCGCCGCTTAAATTGGTAGCGGACGCGTTTTTGTTAGCTAGCCGTGAAGAGGTGAGTGCATTTCAATGATAAGCGGCAAGGCAGTCAAGGTCAGTGTCGACAATCAAGATCATATTGATCTGTTCATTGACGCCATGTGGCTTGAATCGGGCTTGTCGAAAAATACATTAAGCGCCTACCGCTCTGACTTGAATCGTTTTGCAAAATTTATTGTCGATCTATCGCTGCTTATGGTTGAGCAATCAGAGGTGCAAAAATTTCTAGGTCAGATGTTGGCAGAGGGTACCAAGGCTAGCAGCAGCGCACGAGTGCTCTCGACTCTGAGGCGTTTTTATCGTTATCAAATTCGCCAGAATAGACTGAAAAAAGACCCCTGTGCACAGGTGCTTTCACCTAAGCAAGGGCGACCTCTGCCAAAAGCCATGAGCGAACAGCAAGTCGAAGACTTACTTAACGCTCCCGACATTCGGACGTCATTGGGGATGCGAGACCGAGCGATGCTCGAAACCTTGTATGCCACAGGTCTTCGAGTAAGTGAATTAGTTGGTTTGACGCTTTTAGAGATTAGCCTGCAGGTCGGTGTCGTGCGAATTATCGGCAAAGGAAATAAGGAGCGTCTAGTGCCACTCGGCGAGCAGGCGATTGACTGGATAGAGCGTTATCAGCAAGGCGCTAGATTGGATTTGCTTAAGCAGCGACAATCAGATGCGATGTTTGTGACGGCCCGAGGCGCCGGTATGACTCGGCACGCGTTCTGGCATATCGTCAAAAAGCATGCACTTAAAGCGGCTATCCAGCCGCCGCTTTCGCCACATACCTTGAGGCATGCGTTCGCTACGCATTTAATCAATCACGGTGCTGACTTGCGTTCGGTGCAGATGTTATTGGGTCATGCCGATCTCTCGACCACTCAGATATATACGCACGTCGCTCGCGAGCGACTACAGTCGATGCACGCACAACATCATCCCAGAGGCTAATGTTAACGGGGTTGAAATGATAAATTGAGTGATACTAGGCTGATAAACGATAAAAAGACTGGTAACAGTGGCTAATATTGTGCACTATCGAATAACGAATAAAGGTTTAGCCGCGTTTCTCATTGCAGAAGTCTTAATGCCGTAGGGATAATTTATAGCCTCTACGCAGTGCATTTAATATAATTGCCGCTATCTATATTCATAACAAGCCTATAAATCTCTCTTTTGTCAGATCAATTTTTAGACGAAAATTCTACATCAAGAGCCGAAAAGTAGGTCAGTAAACCGCCAAAGGCATTTAGAGATAAAGCTGCGATGACATAGGGTTTGTCTATCAGCATTTTATTATTTCTATACTGAATAGATAAATAGTCATAGAAGATTTGCTTAAGCACTTTAATAATCCAAACATACATAGATAAACGATCGCCATCGCCACTCAGTACGTTAATTTGTACCTACGGCAGCGCTTAAGTGCGAACACGTTAGTTTCCCAGAGAAGAAGAGACGCCCTTTGACCCAGAATAAATTACAAGCCACGATTATTTCAGCAACAGACGCTGGAATTAGCAACAAAAATATTAGCCCAAAAGCTCTCAAAGTCGTTGAGGGTCTGCAAGAGGCCGGTTACCAGGCCTACTTAGTTGGAGGTTGTGTGCGTGACTTAATCATCGGCACCAAACCGAAAGACTTTGATGTGTCGACCAATGCGACGCCAGAGCAAATTAAAAAAACCTTTGGACGCAATGCGCGAATAATCGGTCGCCGATTTAAATTGGTGCATGTTCGCTTTGGTTATGAAGTCATCGAAGTTGCCACTTTTCGTGCCGCTGCAGCCGACCGCGAGCGAGTCGGTCAAAACGAAATGAGCGAGGGTGATCAAGGTCAACTATTACGCGATAATGTTTATGGCCGAATAGAAGAAGACGTAGTACGTCGAGATTTCACCGTTAACGCAATGTATTACGACAGCGTTAAAGGCGAGATACTCGACTTTATGAACGGTATCGAAGACCTTAAGGCAGGCCAGCTTAAAAGCATCGGCGAACCTGAGCTTCGATTCACCGAAGACCCAGTAAGAATGCTTCGCGTGATTCGTTTTGCCGGTAAGCTCGGTTTTGAAATGGAGCCTGAAGCGCTGACTATGATCGAGCAGCAGGGCAAGTTGTTATCGCATGTGTCTAATGCTCGTTTATTCGAAGAAGTGCTTAAGCTTTTTCATGGCGGTGCGGCCTACGATACCTACCTATTATTGCGCAAATACGGTTTATTTAAGTATTTGTTCCCATTCACCGATCAAATTGCCGTCGATGGTGTTGAGGGCTTGCCTGAGCGCGCGCTACAAAACACTGATAAGCGCGTTAGGCAAGGCAAGCCAGTTATTCCGGCGTTCTTGTTTGCCTGCATGATGTGGGACCCTGTTAAAGCTGATGCTCAAGTGCTAATGGACGACGGCGCGAATGAATCACATGCATGGCGAGTCGCCATGAATGATGGTTTGCGTGATCAAAATCAGTATGTTGCGGTACCGCGACGTTTAGCTGAAATAATTTTAGATATTTGGAATATTCATTTTCGTCTAATCAAGCGCAATCCACGCATGGTCAAAGCATGTTTGAATAATCGCCGTTTCCGGGCCGCGTACGATTTTCTATTGCTTCGCACTATGGTGCATGAAGTAGATGAAGAAATCGGCGAGTGGTGGACTGAGATTCAAGAATTAGAGCCAGACGATCGTGAAACCATGATCTCTGACTTAAACAGCAGCTACAAGCAAGAACGTCAGCCTCGTCAAAGCAGCAATGAACCGGATGGTAATAGTGTTGACTATAATTCGGTTGGTAATGACGATAATTTCGGCAATACCGTGTTCGGCGATGGTTACGAGGGTGGGTTTGGCAAAGCTGGTGCAGCGAATAAAGGTCAGCAACAACAGAACCGCGGTCAAAATAAAGGTGGCGGTCGAAAGACCCAAGCGCAAGCGGGAGGCCAGCGAGGTCAACAGAAGAGTAACTCTGGCGGACAGGCAAAAAATACTGGCCGTGGCCGCCGACAGAACAATCCGAATCAGGGCAATGATGGCCAAGCTGCCAACCCCAAC
This sequence comes from Arenicella sp., assembly GCA_047629535.1. GTDB lineage: Bacteria > Pseudomonadota > Gammaproteobacteria > Arenicellales > Arenicellaceae > Arenicella. Next base: position 6,729 of record JBLHXJ010000112.1, read on the forward strand.
CCTGGCAACGGTGAGCAGCCGAACAACGCTCGCCGTGGAAAAGCGGGTAAAAAACGCTCGAGCAAAAAACGCACGAACAGTGGTGGTCAACGCGGCAATGGCACCAATGCCAATCGCCAGAACTCAAGAGGTCGCAACGATTCAGAGCCGCGCTTTCAAGAGGCTAGGCCTGCTGATGAATTTGGCGTTACATCCTCTGCTAGTAGCAAAAAAGTTAAGGTTAGGCATAAGCGTAAAGTTGTTGGCCCGTCGGATAACGACGACAAACCTATCTTAGGTTAGTTTATGTTGACCGTCGCCTATTTGGGGCTTGGTGCAAATTTAGGCGACCCAATCCAGCAAATGCTTGACGCGCGAACAGCTCTCGCTAGCTTGGCTGCGACTAGGCAACTAAGATGCTCTAGCTTCTATGTATCTTCGCCGGTCGGCTATGACGCACAGCCAGACTTTGTAAACTGCGTGGTTGAACTTGAGACTGACAGTGACGCTCTTGATCTGCTTGACGATATGCAGTTAATAGAAAGTGTCTTGGGCCGGCAAAGGTTGGCCGGTCATCAAAATGCGCCAAGATCTATTGATATAGACTTATTGATATATGGTGATCAAACTATCGCTAATAAGCGTTTGCAAGTGCCGCACCCAAGAATGAAAAGTCGCTTGTTCGTATTAAAGCCGCTGCTTGAATTGACCGAAATAGAATTGTATCGCTCAGCATTAAGCGATGGTGACTTCCACGATCAAGGCCTTTTTAGACTGGCGATAGGCGGTTAAAAGTGGCTCAATATTTTCAAATTCATGCTCAGAACCCCCAGCATCGTTTGATTCAGCAGGCGGCTGAAATAGTTCGCAAAGGTGGTCTAGTGGCTTACCCCACTGACTCTAGTTATGCGCTAGGTTGTCATTTAGATGATAAGCGCGCAGTTGATCGGATTCGTCGAATTCGTAAGCTAGATCGGAATCATAACTTCACGCTAGTGGCGCATGACTTAAAGCAAGTTTCGCAGTTTGCTAAAATTGATAATGTGCAGTACCGATTGATCAAAACACTAACACCAGGGCCTTACACCTTTATTCTTGCGGCAAAGCGTTTGGTACCCAATCGTTTGCTGCACCCAAAGCGCAGAACCATTGGCATCCGAATTCCTGACAATGCCATTGTGCATGCTTTATTGGTTGAGTTGGGAGCGCCGATTATGAGTTCTAGCTTGATTTTGCCAGGCAGGGAGTTAGCGATGGCTGACCCCGAAGAAATAAGGCAGCAGCTCGAACATGAGGTCGACCTCGTGATCGACGGAGGCTTGGGCACTATACAGCCTTCTACCGTATTAGATTGGCACGATACTCAATTGAGGGTTTTGCGAGAAGGCGCTGGCGAGATCGCTTTTTTGAATAATTAATTACTTGAATAAACCTCTTATACACTGGGCTTGAAGGCTAGTCTTTAAGCATCCATAAATGTACACTTTAACTTTGAAAATAACGCGTTAAATTAATGATTTCTAAGTCTGGTCACCCTAATCGTGTCGTTTCGGGCATGCGCCCAACCGGCCGTTTGCATCTAGGTCACTATCATGGTGTTCTAAAGAACTGGTTGAACTTACAGCATGAGTTCGATTGTTATTTTTTCGTTGCTGACTGGCACGCTTTGACCACTCATTATGAAGAAGATTCGGCCACTATTAACGACAATGTCTGGGAAATGGTGATTGATTGGTTAGCTGTCGGTGTCGACCCTAGTCGCGCTACCTTGTTTATTCAATCGCGAGTGCCAGAACATGCCGAGCTGAACCTACTGTTATCAATGATCACACCGTTGAGCTGGTTAGAGCGCGTCCCAAGCTACAAAGACCAGCAAGCAAAATTGAGCGAACGTGATCTTTCGACGCATGGCTTTTTAGGTTACCCAGTATTGCAAGCGGCTGATATCTTGTTGTATCACGCCAAGCAGGTACCTGTCGGCGAAGACCAAGTGCCGCACATCGAGCTTACTCGAGAGATAGCGCGTCGCTTTAACTATCTCTATGGCCGCGAACAAGGGTTTGAAGAAAAGGCAGAAGATGCGATCAAAAAACTTGGAAAGAAAGGCGCCAAATTATATCGCGACCTGCGTATTGGCTA
>JBLHXJ010000113.1:0-8807 GCA_047629535.1 Arenicella sp.
CGCGCAGTTTATATGCGCCGATGGTAGCAATCACTACCCCTTCTGATAGATCAGCCTTTAAGATGCTCTGGTAGCGGTCTTTGGCCAGTACCGTCACGGACTTTCGCTTTGCTCGAAACTGTTGCCCTTGCTGCTCAAGTAAAAACACAAAGCTACCAAAGCTATTGACTCGCACGGCTGTACTAGGTACTCGGATAATGATCTGTTCTGCGCCGGTTGGCGCCGACACTGTAACGAAAGAGCCAGGGGTAATAGCCTGGTCTGCATTGGCTATCACCGCGCGCACCCCGAGACTTCGAGTGTCGCGCGAAAAGGCCGGTTCGACCACGGCTACTTGGCCAATACGCGGGCCTTCGAATAGTTCCTCCGCGGTGGCGGTAATGTTTTGACCAACCGTGATTTTGCCGTGTTGTTGCGGCAGCTGGAAGTCGACCCATAATTCGTCGGTATTGCCGATCAGTCGTGATATGAGCATATCAGCGGCGATGAATTCGCCAACTTCAAAGTCATGTAAGCCACTTGTTCCATCAAAAGGTGCAACAATTGTTTTGTTTGAAATGCTCTCATTTACCGACGCGGCTTGGCCTTTAACCACACCAAGCTGGCTGCGTGCTTGGTCGATCAGTTGTTGACTGACCGCTTGCTTGTTTTTGATGCCCGAAAGACGTTTGAAATCTTTTTCAGCCAATTCAATTTGCGGTTTTAAGGCGCTGAGTTGCGCTTGCTCTTCGGCAATATCAATCTGCAGCATTAGCTCGCCTTTGTTTAGCGATGCACCCGAGAGGAAACCGATTTTTGCAATCACTCCAGCGACTTCGTTACGCAGTTCGACTTCACGAGGGGCTCGAACTTCGCCGCTTACTTTAATCTGCGGTTGCCATGTACTGTAAGTAATACTTTTAAACTCGACAGTTTCGCTAGGCTCGGGAAAAGACTCGCCGAAGGCAATAGCGGCGCGAATTTGAAAAAACTTAACTAGCGCCAGTATCAAAAAAATACTAAGACAAATTGCTACAACAGCTAACCAACGTTTTTTAAGCATGGAGTTTTAACGACCTGTAGGGTGACCTGGCAATAACCAAGCTTATATTTTGAATCATACGACGTCGCCATAGAGTAAACGTCAAGACTAACCGTTATAGCCGACACTGTGTTGTTGTAGCTCATCTGAGCCCAATTAGAGGCTCAGTTAACATCTTTATGCCAGATATGTCTGTCAGAGTAGGTGTTTTCGTGACGAACAAGGTGCCTGATTATAGTCGACGTAAGCGATTAGTTTCGGTGTGATGAGGCGCTCAAGGTCACTGTATCTTTATCTGACTATGCTACATTTTGTGTATAAATGCTCGCCTACTATCAGCGCTCTAGCTGACAAATTACTAATCTCGAACCCAGTGGCAAGGTTATCGCTGTGATTGATTGACGGTAACATTAACCCTCTTTTTGTATAAGCAAATTCTTATGAAAACTCTAGTCTTCTATTTGGTACTCCCCGTCGCATTGTTGTTGGCCAATGGGGCATACGCTCAACGAGGTGGCGCTAAAGTAACCGGCGTGTATGTATCGGCGGTTAAACTGTTGGCGATGGTTGATAAAGTAGAAAGTCTCGGTAGTTTGCGAGCAAACGAGGCGGTGTCACTGGCATCGACCGTGACCGAGTTAGTCACGGCGGTTAATTTTGTCGATGGCCAGCGTGTCACCAAAGGCGATTTGTTAGTACAGCTGGATGTTTCTGAGGAGTTAGCGCAGCAGGCCGAAGAACAGGCTCGCTATCAACGTGCCAAGCGACAAGTTGCACGATTTAAACCGTTGATCGGTCGTGGAGCCGCCTCAGAAGCGGCATTGGATGATGCCAAAAGTGAAATGCAGGTTGCAGAGGCTCGTCTAAACGCGATTAAATCTCGTATCGCCCAACGTCAAGTAGTAGCGCCCTTTGATGGTCTTGTCGGCCTACGAAATATTAGTGTTGGTGCGTTAACTCAACCGGGCATGTCGATTACCAATATCGACGACGACTCGATTATGCGCTTAGATTTTTCAGTGCCTGAAGTGTTCCTCGGCTCGCTACAAATCGGCAACCGTGTTACCGCGACTACCAGTGCCTTCCCAGGAGAATTGTATGAAGGTGTGGTTAATAGTATCGACAGTAGAGTAAACCCAGTAAGTAGAGCGATAGTGGTGCGGGCCAGAATCCCCAATAGCAACCTCAGTTTAAAGCCTGGCTTGCTGATGCGCGTCACGCTTGATCGAAACCTCAGACAAGCCCTAGTAGTGCAAGAAGAAGCGATCATTGCGGATGCCGATAGAGCATTCGTGTTATTGGCAACCGCTGAGCAAGATCAATACAGAGCCGAGCGCCGTAAAGTGGTTTTGGGCGCCAGACGAAAGGGTGAAGTTGAAATTCTAAGTGGGCTTGAAGTCGGTGACTTGGTGATAACCCACGGTGCAATTAAGGTCAGAGATGGCTCATTAATTAGCATTCTAGCTGAAGAGAAAAATGATGAAACTCTATCCGAATTACTTCAGAAAGCAGATATTGAAAAGCCGAGTAGCGATATTAAGGAAGGTGGTTCAACGTCAAGTAGGGTTAAAGATGATCAGGCTAGTGACCAAATTCCGGCTAATGCCGTAGTAAGCGGGTAAGCACGTGTTAATTTCAGATATTTCAGTTAAACGCCCGGTTTTTGCCGCGGTAATTTCAATCCTAATCATTGCCTTCGGCATTGTTGCATTCGACCGTCTGACGCTACGTGAATACCCTGACATTGATCCGCCAGTAGTGACTGTGCAGGTTGGCTACCCTGGGGCACCTGCGAATATCGTTGAAACCCGTATCACGCAAATTGTTGAAGAGCGGATATCCGGCATCGCCGGCATTGAGTTCGTTGAGTCTACCTCGCGTGATGGCCAGTCAAATGTGGTGATCGAGTTTTCAGTTAATCGTGATATTGACTCCGCCGCTAATGATGTCCGCGATCGAATAGCGGGTATTGCTGATAATCTACCCGAAGAAGCTGATCCGGCAGAAGTACAGAAAGTAGACAGCAGCAACGATGTCATCATGTGGCTAAACCTGGTTAGCCCGGAAATGACGGTGCCAGAATTGAGTGACTACGCAGACCGTTATATCGTCGATCAGTTCTCGGCGGTTGATGGTGTTGCGCGGGTAGTCATTGGTGGTCAACAAGCCTATGCCATGCGAGCTTGGTTAGATCGTACTGCATTGGCCGCTCGTGATTTAAGTGTTAGCGATGTTGAGAGAGCCCTGCGCTCTGAAAATCTCGAGCTTCCAGCAGGCTCTATCGAGTCTGATGAAGTGGTATTTAAGGCTCGTATCGATCGAGCGTTTAAGAAGCCCGAAGATTTTGCGCAATTAGTACTTGCTCAAGCTGACGACGGTTACTTAGTACGCCTAGGTGATGTCGCTCGCGTTGAGCTAGGTTTGGTCGAAGATAGAACTTTTTTTCGTGGCAACCAAGAACCAATGATCGGCTTAGGCATTGTTCGACAATCTACCTCGAATACTATCGATGTCGCTAATGGTGCCAAAGCATTGGCGGCTAAATTGAACAAAAACTTGCCTGATGGCATGTCAATCAAGCAAAGCTTTGATTCCTCGATATTTGTGCAATCGTCGATCAACGAGGTATACGCCACCTTACTCATTAGTATTCTGTGCGTGGTGTTTGTGATCTACCTATTTTTGGGTAGCGTACGGGTCATGTTGATACCCGCGGTGACCGTGCCGGTATCGTTAATTGGTACGTTTATTGCGATTTATGCGTTTGGGTTTTCGGTGAATTTATTGACGCTTCTGGCCTTGGTGTTAGCAATCGGCTTGGTTGTCGATGACGCGATTGTGGTGTTAGAAAACATCGTCCGCCGGATCCAGGAAAAAGGTGAGACGCCATTGGTCGCGGCATACAAAGGTGCGCGTCAGGTCGGCTTTGCTGTTATTGCCACGACCTTGGTGTTGGTCGCCGTATTCGTGCCGATTACCTTCTTAGAGGGCGACTTAGGTTTATTGTTCACCGAGTTCGCGTTGACGATCGCTGCTGCAATTGCGTTTTCCTCACTGATCGCGCTGACATTATCGACCATGTTGGCGTCTAAATTGCTCACCGCAAAGACTCAACCAAATACCAAATTAGTGGACGCGGTGAATAGTGTATTCCGTAAGCTACGCAGGCGCTATCAAACGATATTAGTAAGCTCAATACGCTCACCTGTTAAAATGTTTATCGGCTATTTTATGGTGATAGCGGTGGCGGTATTTTCGTACAGCTTTATTGACCAAGAGTTCAGCCCGAAAGAAGATCGCGGTGCTTTCTTTTTGCTGGTGAATGGCCCCGAAGGCGCAAGCTTTAAGTATATAGAAGAGTATATGACCGAAATTGAATCTCGCTTAATGCCGTTAGTCGAAAACGGTGAGATCAATCGTTTGTTGGTGCGTGCACCACGTGCTTTTGGTTCTATTGAGAGCTTTAATAGCGGCATTGCGATCGTTATTCTAAATGACTGGTCGGAGCGGCGTTCTGCTTGGGACATTATGGCTGACGTGCGCAGTCGAATATCAGATTTGCCCGGTGTACGTGCCTTTCCGATCATGCGCAGTGGTTTCGGTGGAGGCACTCAAAAGCCAGTGCAATTTGTATTGGGTGGTTCAACTTATGAAGAGCTGGCCGAGTGGAGCCAAATCATCATCGATAAAATCAATCAAGACAATCCAGGGTTCAATGGCTTAGACAGTGATTACAAACAGACTCGACCGCAAATAGATTTTGTCGTCGATTATGATCGAGCAGCTGACCTAGGCGTTACCGTTGCCGAGATTGGCCGTACGCTCGAAGCCATGATGGGCGGTCGACGGGTCACTACCTTCCAGCAACAAGGCGAAGAGTATGACGTGATCATTGAGGGGGAGCGGGCGCAGCAAAGCTCGTTTAATGATATACAAAACATTCAGGTTCGCTCGCAGCGCACTGGCGAGTTGATTCCGATTTCTAACTTTTTAGTGATTAAAGAGTACGCTGCAGCGGAGCGCTTGTCGCGTTTCAATCGTATACGTTCGATTACACTAGACGCTAACTTAGAAGACGGCTATAGCCTCGGAGAAGCGCTAATCCACTTGCAGGGTTTGGTAGATCAACATTTACCAGATGAAGCGGTGGTTGACTATAAAGGTGAGAGCCGAGCTTTTGTCGGTTCTGGCGGATCTATAACGTTCGTGTTTGTACTTGGTTTGCTGGTGGTGTTTTTAGTCTTGGCCGCCCAGTTCGAGAGTTTTGTACATCCCTTGATAATTATTACTACGGTACCGCTTACGGTCGGTGGCGGCCTACTTGGATTATGGTTAACCGGGCAGTCGCTAAACATATATTCGCAAATCGGCTTAATTATGCTGATCGGCTTAGCCGCTAAAAACGGTATTTTAATTGTTGAGTTTGCCAATCAATTGCGAGATGAGGGTATGCGCTTCAATCGCGCCATTATTTCGGCGTCAGTAATTCGCTTTCGACCAATTCTGATGACTGGCCTAACTACTATCGCCGGTACTATGCCATTGATACTTGCCAGTGGCGCTGGCGCCGAGACTCGGTATGTGGTCGGCACGGTAATTCTATTCGGAGTATTGGCCTCGACCATCTTAACGGTATTCGTCGTGCCGGTGGTCTATAGCTTACTGGCGCGAAAAACCAACTCACCAGAGCAAGTTGCCAGAAACCTCGAGAGCCAATTGAAACAAAGCTAACGAAGGCCTTATAACAACCGTTTACGGATCTGATTTTTCAGCCATAAGTATACCCAGGCAACAGCTTCTATTTATCTGTAGAAGCTGTTGTTAAAAAGGCCGGCTTACGATGCCGATAAGGCGCGTAACATCCATGCTGTTTTTTCATGAACTCGCATTCTGTCTGAGATTAGTGATGCTGACGACTCGTCGTCTGCTTGTTGTGCCACCGCTAAAGCTAGGCGACACGTTTTCACTACCTGCTCATGCCCTTGTGTCAGCAATCTGACCATCTCGTCGGTACTGGGAACACCGTCAACCTCTTTGATTGAGCTGAGTTCAGAAAATGCTTTATAGGTCGCTGGTGCAAACACATCTAGACTGCGAATACGCTCAGCAATATCGTCTACTGCTATCGACAGCTCGGTATAGTGGCCTTCGAACATTAAATGCAGTTGGTTGAACATCGGGCCGGTAACGTTCCAATGAAAGTTATGAGTTTGTAGGTATAGGGTGTAGGAGTCGGCTAGCAAGTGCTTCAAATGCAATGCAATGTTAAGTCTGTCCTGTTCTTTTATGCCAATGTCGATGGTGCTCATGTTTGGATCTCCCTGTTAGGCTTTTTACCTGTTATTTCATCTGCACAGATAATAGCCCGAGTTTATTTATCAGTAAAATTATTATATTCGATCATTATGTTCTATAAAATCAATCAATATGGCCGCCATTACTAATGGCTAGTTAATCGCCTTATTCGGCAATAGTATCGCCAATAGGTGCCGCAAGGCCATCGGCAACCAGCGTTCTTACGTCACTGCCGGTAAGTGTTTTCAAGAAGCTAACAATTTGATTTTGTTGTTGGAGGTTTAAGTTTAATGGTCTAATCAAGGGGCTCAATAGCGAGTGCTTTATGCCGCCACGACTATAGAAGGCGACCACATCACTTAAACTTTTAAAACTGCCGTCGTGCATATAGGGGGCGGTTAACTCTACGTTTCTCAATGAGGGCGTTTTGAATTTCCAGCGATCAGCCGGCCTAGTCGTCACCTCGTATCGTCCGAGGTCATTTTTTTTAATGCCACCAACCGTCTGAATCACGCTTTGTTTCATCTGTGCGGTAATGCCAGGCGCTAATTGAACGGTCACTGTGTCTGCCGGTTTAGCCATTGAGTTAGAGTAGCCAAGGCCCGTATTGTGTAGGTCTTGGTCAGTGAATAAGGCGTCGTTGGCATTTATGGTGTGGCAAGACGAGCATGCTGCTTTGCCGATGAATAGTCGGTAGCCGGCTATTTCTTGTTTGCTTAATGCATCTTCTTGCTGCGCATAAAGCCATTGATCAAAACGCGAATTTCCAGCGATCAAGCTGCGCTCATATTGAGCAATCGCTTCACCAATATTGATCATGTCGGGTGTCTGCTGAAATGCCTTATCGAATAGCGAGAGGTACTCTGAGTCACCTTTAATAGTGTCTATAACCACTCCGATCGAGGCGTTATTCATTTCATTGGAGGCTAATAACGGGGACCAAGCCTGTTGCACTAATTGGTTTTCTCTGGCGTCCCAGAACAAGCGACTGGCAAATACAATATTTAGAATCGTTGGCGCATTGCGTTTTATTGCACGGCCTTCAAAACCCACTGGTCGAGCGAGTTCATTACTAGTAAAGCCTTGCTCAGGGATATGGCACATCGCACATGACATGGTTTTATTATGCGATAGCCGTCGATCGAAAAACAGTTTGCGGCCGAGTGCGATTTTGTTTTTATCGATATCTGCAAGTAACTTTTTCGGCAGCGTCGGGAGCCCGAGCTGAGGTGTTTTTGCGATTTCATGCAGCTTAGCTGCTTGGCCGAGCCGCATTGGCAAACTCAGCGAATTAGTCTTGTAGGATGCGTCTTGGTAGGCTGTTTTATCGTCTCCTGGGGCCAAGCGAATATGCTTTAGTGAGGCGCTATCTTCCTTTGCATTGGTAATAGTGCTAATCGCCACTAACCAAAACAAGACTACTGTCCATGATCTCATCTACTTCTTACTTGCTTCTCGGCTACCGATTTGGTCTTCAAGCAGTAGCGTCTTGACGTCGTTAATCAAAATATCTGGATGCAGGAATGACATGCTATAGATATTACGAATCTGCTTTTTTCGATCAATCAGGTAGACGCGTAAAATATGTGAAAACTTATTTCGGCCTTCGCCAGCGTTATTGACATCAGGCACCACGGACTGATGATACGACTCCAGAATCGGCTTGATTGCCTGATCTGACTGGCTAGTTAAAAAATGCCAATCAATAGCTTGGTCGCCGCTTAGCGATTCGCTGAATTCTTTCATGACCTCTGGAGTATCAAACTCGGGGTCAAAGCTCAGGGTCAGTATTCGAAGTTTGTCCTTTAGGCCTTGCTGCTTAGCTATTTGACTACCAGTTTTGTATAGAACCATGGTCGACAGCGGGCATCCGTTAACATCGTCACAGGTTCGGTAGATGAAACTGAGAAGCGTCACCTTGTCATTCATTAGACCATCTAGGCTTTGAAAATTACCGTCGGTATCCAGTACTTGCCCATCCGCGGCTTGGCCTATAACCGGTAAAGAATACGTGCCTGCGGCCGGAGCGTCGAACGAAAGTTTTCCCCAGCCTGGAGCAAGGTATACCCCTTGGCGGTCGACTTTTAGATCGCTCGCCAAGGCGTTCGAGCTGAGGCCAAAAAAACTTATGCAGAATAGACTTGAGCACCATAGGCTTACCACTAAAACTTTCAGCATAGTTAAATAGCGCTACTGAGATGCAAGCACGTCATCGGTGCTTGGAGTTTCTATTTGCGTAGTAGAGCCTGGGCGCTGCATTCCATAAAGACCGTAAGCACCAAATCTCATTTGATGCGCACTGCCAAGCTTTTCGGCCTTAAAGTCGATCTCGAATTCTAGCTGCAGGTCTTTTCCATCCCAGCTATACGACTTGAAGAATTGCTCATCGGCAACGCCTTTCTTGTCCCAATTTTTCAAAAGAGATGAGGTAAAGTAAGCGCGTTTTCCGTCCCAGCTTTGCGAGATCATGTTCAGCTGCGAGCCGATAACC
>JBLHXJ010000114.1:0-8801 GCA_047629535.1 Arenicella sp.
GATTACCCTGCTGCTATTTTGTCCGACGGTACGACCTTGATCACACTTTGGCAGGCGTCAGACCCGACCAAGGTTGTCGGCTTTGATCGCAAAAATGGTGTAGGCCTTCATCACTTAGCACTAGCCGTTGCTGGCGATGCCGCACTCGACTCGCTTTACCAAGACCTTAGTAAGGATACGCGAGTTAAAATTGAATTCGCCCCCGCGTTAATGGGTAACGGCCCGAGGCGTCATATGATGTGTAATATTCCGGGTGGTGGGATACGCGTTGAATTTATCGCCCTGTAACGTGCTTCGACAGGACTAGCTTGGATAGCGCTCTACGCATTGCCAAAACGCTATCCCAGCTCTAGCTCCAGGCAAACTCCGAACTTAGGTCGCTTAACCAATCGATGAATAGACGAGTCCGAGTAGATAGGTAACGATTTTGCGGGTACATCGCATAGATCCCTCTCTCTGGGTAGGTCTGGTATTCGGGGAAAAGCTCAAGCAATTCGCCAGATGCGAGGTGTGGGTGGGCAGAAAAAATCGGCAGTAGTGCAATGCCGAGCCCCTGCAAACATGCTTCGAGTTGCATTTCAGCCGTATTGGCAGCGAAGTTTCGCTTCAATGTTTGACTTCGAACGTCATCGTTTTCGTTTTTATAGCGCCACTCTTCTTTCTGCGCGTGTAGGTTGTAAACCACCGCAGGGTAGTCAGAAAGTGCCGCTATTGAGTCAGGTAAACCCTGTTTTTCGATGAGTTTTTTTCCGGCACATAAAACGATTGGACAAGGAGCGAGTTTGCGAGCAATCAAGTTTGAGTCTTGCAGGCTGGCGATTCGAACAACCACGTCATAACCCTCAGCTGATACATCAACCCAGCGGTCGCTAAAGTCTATTTCTAATTCGACATCAGGGTACTGCTCAGCAAAACGGGCAATCGGCTTGGTCAAATATTGTGTACCGAATGACATCGGTGCATTGACTTTCAATTTGCCAGTTGGGCAAGCCTTTAGCTCTTGAATTTGTTGTTCGGCTTCGTCTAAGTCTTCCAGCGCCTTGCGCGCCCGATCGAAGTAAATTGCACCCTCCTCGGTCAGCGAAACATGCCGTGTGGTGCGGTTGAGCAATTTAACGCCAAGCTTTTCTTCCAGAGATTGCACCTGTTTACTGATTGCCGGCCCAGTCATGCCCAGAGCGCGTGCAGCGCCGCTAAAGCTCTCGTATTTAACCACTTGGAGGAACACCCCAACACGCGAAATATGATCCATATTAATAACCAAATGGAACTAATGAAATAACAATATTGCATATTATCATTTTCAATGGAACTGATATCGTGTCATTTCATTAATCAACCAGAGATAAAAACAATGAATAACTCATCTAACAACCACAGCGCTTTTCTAACTCGCACCGCCCTTGGCGCAATTTTATTGGCTCATGGCCTACTTAAGATCTTCGTCTTTACCATTCCAGGCACAGTCGGCTTTTTCGAGAGTTTGGGTTTGCCGGCAATAGCAGCCTACCTAACCGTTTTTGCTGAAGTGGCCGGCGGTACTGCGCTCATTTTCGGCATATACCCTCGCCTCGTTGCGCTACTCAGCCTGCCTATTCTAATTGGCGCAGCTTGGACACACCTTGGCAACGGCTGGTTATTCAGTAATCAAGGTGGTGGTTGGGAATTCCCAGTACTGCTTGTTGTTTTGGCAATTGCGGTATCACTGCAAAGCGCAGGTAGCTTTGCGATTAAACGCCTGCCATTGATAGACGGTCTCATTCCTACAGCGTTGAAATCTTAAATTGTAAGATCAAATATTTTTACCTATTAGCAGGAGAACACTATGCTTACTCACTACCCATATCAAAACTTAGGTCATGCCAACCACGGTTGGCTGAATGCCCGTCACCATTTTAGCTTTGCTAGCTACCACAATCCAAAGCGCATGGAGTTTGGCGCCCTGCGTGTCATTAATGACGACATCATTAAAGCAGGTGCCGGATTTGATACTCATCCGCATAAAAACATGGAGATCATTACCTTTGTGCGTAAAGGTGCGATAACACACCGAGACAGTAACGGAAATGTTGGCCGCACTGAAGCGGGCGATGTGCAAGTAATGAGCGCAGGCACCGGCGTGTTTCATTCAGAGTTCAATTTGGAGAGTGAAGATACTAATATTTTTCAAATCTGGATTGAACCGAATCAAATGGAGGTAAAGCCTCGATGGGATAGCCATGAGTTTCCCAAACAAGCGACCACCAATGAACTAACACTGTTGGTATCAGGAGACGGCAATGCCCCACTGTCTATTCATCAAGACGCCTTTATTTACGCAGGCCATTTGCTCGAACAGACATTTCTGACACACCCAATCAAACACCAAGCCTATGTTTTAGTGTCAGAAGGCTCGCTGAAAATTGAAGACCATATATTAAACAAAGGCGACGGCATGGAAGTTAAGAACCTGTCTTCGATCAACCTAAAGGCACTCAGTGATTGCAAGGTATTGGTGATAGACGTACCCGGCAACATTCAACAATAAGGCTTTACCAAACATCAGGAGAATACAATGAACAATATATTACACATCGACGCCAGTGGCCGCAAAACAGCATCCGTGTCGCGACAGTTGAGTAACGCAATAGTCGAGAAAGTCAGCAACTCTCAAAGCTCGGTGGTCTATCGCGACGTTAGTCAGGGCTTGCCCTTCATAGATGAGCGGATGATAGGCGCGTATTTCACTCAAAGTGATGAGCGCAGCGATGAGCAACGTCAGGCGATTGCTATTTCGAATACCATTGTTGAGGAATTAAGGGCGGCCGACATTGTCGTAATTGGGCTGCCGATTTATAACTTCTCTATGCCAGCGGGGTTCAAGGCTTGGTCTGACCTAGCCGCTCGAGTTGGTGAAACTTTCAACTACACCGAGGGTGGCCCAATAGGCTTACTGGAGAATAAAAAGGCCTATCTTGCGGTTGCGTCTGGCGGTACCGAAGTCGGTAGTGAAATCGATTTTCTGACTCCTTGGCTGCGCCATTTTTTGGGCTTTATTGGCATTCATGATGTCGAGTTTGTTGAAGCTGATGCACTAAACCGTCACGGAGACAAAGCGATTGAACAAACTCGCATTTCGATTGCATCGATATCCTCTTAGAGTGTTGCTAGTAAAATGCATGCCTCAGCGGCTGTGTCATGTCATCTGCAGCGAAGCCCACGAAGCTGCTATTAATTGTGAGCTGCCCACCACGGCAATAGATCCTTCGGCTTCGCCTCAGGATGACCAAGTGTGGCTCGAGGCACAAGTGTGGCTGGAGGCTTTACAAGTCTTGCTATCGCGTTGTCGGCGGGTCAATCGATCTATTGTTATCCGCCAGATTCACCCAATTCAACATTATCAATCCGTCTCAAAACGGTAGCCGACTCCATGCACGGTACTTATGATAGTTGGATTCTTCGGGTCAACTTCTATCAATTTTCTCAATTGCGAAATGTGTTGATCCAGGGTTCGGCTGCTTGGCATATAGTCTCGCCCCCAACACTGGTTAAACAGTTCGTCGCGACTAACAACCTTATTGCTGTTCTGATACAAGAACGTCAGTATGGCGCAATCTCGAAGGCTCAAATCTAGTTCGTGTATACCCCTCGATGCACGAAGCTGAGTTGGCTCTATCGCCAGGTCATGCATGGTAAAACCTTGCGATTGATCTTGCGGCTGTGACCAAAATTGCTGCTCACGTTTATAGCGTCGAAAAATGGCTCGAACCCGTGCCAGAACCTCGTGTTTGCCGAATGGTTTGATTAAATAGTCATCGGCACCTAACTCCAGGCCCAGTACGCGATCTATTTCCTCTGACTTGGCGCTGATAAACATGACCGCCGTTTGTTGATCGTGTTGGCGAATTTTACGGCAGACTGCGTAACCATCTTGGCCCGGCATCATGATATCTAGCAAGACCATATCTGGTCCAATTTCTTGATATTTTTGCCATGCCATTAAGCCGTCATGTGCGGCGAAGCAGTCGAAGCCTTCGGCCGATAAAATATCGATCAGCGCTTCTCGAATCAAACTATCGTCTTCCGCGATTAATAACTTCATGATCCAAGCTCGGTAAGCAGCGTTACTTGGAAACAAGCGCCTTTGTCGCTGTCGATAAGCATCAGGTCACCGCCATGTAAGCGACATAGGTCTCGCGCAATGCTTAAACCAATGCCCGTGCCTGAGACTCCTTCGACCAAGGAGTCTGAGCCGCGTTCAAACGGTTCAAATATTTTTTCTCTTGATGCGACAGGTATACCTTGCCCTGCATCACACACTAAAATCGTCGTTTGCGTGCCGTCTAGCTTTGACACAACGCGGGTTAAGCCTCCATCAGCCGCGTATTTTTCTACGTTGCTAAATAAATTATTGAGTATTTGTTCTAATAACTCAGAATCCAACATTACCGGGGTCTGAGTGTCTAGTTGGGTTTCTATTTCAATGCCTTTACTAGCAAACGCCGGCGTGAAGTTATTAAGCGTTAGTTTTATTAAGTCATCAACTGAAACAAGCGATTTGTGCACGCTGATTTTCTGCTGCTGTGTCCTTGAAAAATTCAACACGTTGTTGATCAGTCGCCCTAGGCGTTGGCTTTCAGATGTCACCACATTAGCGAATTTCTTCACCCGTTGCGCATCTGCAATATTGCCTTGAGTTACTTCGGCTTCTAACATATCCGCATAAATACAAATATTGGTTAACGGTGTTTTAAGCTCGTGCGAGACTTGATTAACAAAACTAACTCTTTGCTCTGCATTGCGCATTTCTCGTCGATACTCTTTCCAAATTGTTCGTCCACCGATGCCAACCAGTGCTAGCAAGCTTAAGAAGGAAATGACAAACATCAGTGACTTGGAGTCGCCTACGGCTTTTGTTGCAGCGTAATACTCTAAGCGCCAACCGTCTAAGGGATACGTTAACCACTCCTTCGAGAGCGGGCCTGCGCTCGGGCTACTGAGTGACTCATCGTTTAGCGAATATTCGCCCCATTGATATATAGTGCGCTGACGTTTGTCTACTAGTCGAATGCTGGCTTCGCTAAGCGAGCCGGAATCAATACCAGAAGGTAATCTAGCAATCATTTGCGACAGCCAATACGCGTATGATAATTTCTGGCCAACTAAGACGTTAGTCGAGGTGCGATGCCATAGATAAATATCGGTCGCGGTACCAGTGTCCCAGGTAGTCCAACCTGATTCTGTGCGGCCAATAGCGTCTGGCTGATAATTCAAGCTTTGTGCCACGGCTTCACTGATTTTCCGTGTGCGACTAATACGTGCAAACGAACCGTCTCGTTGACTTATATCATCGCGGCTATTGAGAGGTTCTTGGCTACTGTCATCGCCACTGCTTTTAGAGATTGCAGAAACAGATTCGCTTTGTGACTTAGCTCGAAAAGTATTGGGGTCACTTAGAACAGTGGTTAACGATTCAGCAAAGCGCCGCTCAGTATTCGAATGAATTGCATTGTCTTGCGGGAACAAAAGTATACGTTGTTGATCCAAAACGAAAACTTGATCTAAGAATGGGTCGGATTCGACCACCTCGCGAATCAAATTAATATTATCGCGACTCACCCTGCCCTCAATCTGTAAAAACGACAATGCCGTGACCGCGCTCTGCTCTAGCTCATTAATAAAACCATGAACCAGCGTCTGCGCTTCACGCAATCGCGAGTCAGCCAATTCTATGGCCTGATGTTCAGCGACTATTCGGTCTTGCATCAATGAGCGCTGCCCTAACCACGCGAGCAAAGCCAACGGCAGAACTAAAATCAAAAACAGTAAGATTGGGGTACGGATATTCAAGGTAAATTCAAGCTAAGAGTAACTGTGCTACCGATGTAGACACATGGTAGCACAGCCCTATTGACAAGCTTGGCCAAAGTCTGGATAGCCGAATTTGAAGTCAATTGTTGACGACTATTGCTAAAGTGCACTGGGGTTAATCTTTGCGCTCTTGTTGCTTAGAGCGTTTGTAGGTCTTCTCTTTAATCGATTTGCGTGATTCATTCCACATTGCGTCTTCCTCAACAGCCTCAGCTTCGGCTTTTGATTCAGCACTTTGGCGAGATAACTCAGGCGAAGAAATAAGTTTTGCGGCTCTTTCTAGAAAGCCCGCATTGCTACTAAGCGTCTCTTTAGCGGCTTCAACTTTACCGAGGTCACGAAGTTCTAATGCTCGCTGTGTTTCAACGTTTGCAATTTGTACAACCGCCGATTCATACGCAGTTTTATCAATCGAGCCTTTAACTCGCTCGCTATTATTGGAAAACCGAACAGACACCAAGTCACTTTTTTTCTCGCTTTTCTGTGTGGCCATATTGTTGTAAACAACATTTACTGCCGCAACCTGACGCTGACTTGCGTTTTTAGATGCTGGTACTCGAACTTCAAGGATCACATAATTTTCTTGCGTACTGTAGAGTTGATTCAGCCGTGTGGTAACTCGCTGACCAATGATTGTGCCATCACGCCCAATCACTCGAATCGGCGTGATGCCCGCCTCGCAGATTATTTCGATCTTAACGTCTTGCGCCACAACAGACATTGCGTCGCCAAATTCACGATCAAACACCCTAGCTAAGTCGGCTGAGTTTTTTACAAAATCGTGATTTCCATCGCTGTAGTTTGCCAATTGAGTCATTAAGTCTTCGTTGTAACCTAAGCCTAAGCCTATGGTGGAAACACTCATGCCTTTTTTCGCCAAGGCTCTGCCTAAGTCGCCCAACTCTTTGGGACTATCGGGCCCGACATTCGCCATACCATCCGACAATAGCACCACTCGATTAACTCTCTCTCGGCTTAGATAACGAGTTACCTGATCAGCACCAATACTGGTGCCAGCAAATAATGCCGTACTGCCCTTAGCTTGTATCGATTGAATAGCATCATAGAGGCGGCTCTTATCAGTCACCTTGGTGGCGGGTACTAACACGCGAACCGTGGTGTCATAGGTAACGATAGACACTACGTCATTGGCTGATAATTTACTCACTGCCATAATCGCAGCTTCTTTAGCACGCGCAATTTTATCACCTCTCATTGACGACGACTGGTCTAATACCAATGCCACATTCAACGGCGGGCGTTGAATGTTTGCGTCTAATTCAAAGCCGGTTAATGCGACTCGCAAAAAGGCCGTACCTTCGGCATTCGCCTGCATCACCGGCGTGGCTAAGCCGGCATTAACACTAATCGTTTTCGCATCAGCAATACTGCTTTGAATAAGCGCTATAGACGCTAGCAGCGTGCATAAAATATTTTTTAATAATGTACTCATTTGGTCACCTCGGTGTTTTATCAGTTCAATGACATTGTCCCAAGCGTAAGCCTTACAAAGGTCAGAAAGACTTAAGTATTATGTAAAAAAATTGTAAATGGATCAAACATTCAGCAATGCTAATTGGCGCCCAATAGCCGTAACCTTAGGTAACTTTTGGTTGTTTGAATTTTGATAGCAACCCTGGAGCGGGAAACGAAATTCGAACTCGCACCCCAACCTTGGCAGGCTTTACAATTTATAACAATACGTTTGATCTGTATCGCTGCATATTCTTTGATCGGAGGCAGGCACCAGACATCAAACTAACCTAGAACAATGCCCCTGAGGTCCTTCACCTCCTTCTTGCTCAACCTCCTGACTCTCACCACCATCTTCTTCATGCTCGTGGCTTCCAACGAGATCATAATCTGCGTTTAGTGAACTGGTGGAGAAACCTACAAAGCCGTTGTCATTGACAAAACTTGATTCAGAGTAAGGCCGGTAAAATATGAGTAGGTTTTTAAATTAGGTGAGATCAATCACTCTCATCCCATGCAGGGAAAGGGTCGTTTAATGTTTGCCAATAGATTCGACCTCGCAAGACTTCTTCTTCGCTTAATAAGCAATCATCGAGAGCACGAGTAACCTCTTTTTTATTAAGGTTTTGACCAATAAACACCAACTCCTGACGCATGTCACCAAAGGGCTCAACCCATTTTTCGTTTATAGACGCAAGGTCCTCTTCTTCTATAGGCCAATTGTCTTTGTGAACTGCCTTCCAGAACATTCCACCAAAGCCATATCGAGCGATGCCACCAGCCTGATTCCATGTGCCCGCAAATTCTGGACGTGACGCTAACCAGAAGAACCCTTTCGAGCGAATCAGCTTGCCATACGGTTCTGTGTTGTGGAGAAATTGATGAAATTTTTCAGGATTAAATGGTCGGCGCGCCTCATAGACAAAGCTACTGATTCCATATTCTTCAGTCTCTGGTATATGCTCACCGCGCATCTCCGCAAGCCAACCTGGCGCTTTTTCTGCCTTCTCAAAATCAAATAGACCTGTATTAAGCACAGCATTAATATCAACTTCGCCATGTTTAATTGGAATGATCTGAGCGTTAGTATTCAGAGTTTTAAGAATAGCAGTTAGACGTTCGACGTCACCCGCTTTGGCTAAGTCAGTCTTACTAAGCAGAATAACATCAGCGAACTCGACCTGATCTACCAGCAAATCAGCGACGCTGCGTTGATCTTCCTCACCAAGAGATTCCCCAGTATCTTGTAAGTACTGTGCTTCTTCATAATCTTTTAGGAAGTTCACGGCATCTACAACAGTCACCATCGTGTCCAAAGTCGACACATCAGATAGCGAGACACCGGACTCATCGGCAAAGGTAAACGTTTCAGCTACTGGTAATGGCTCAGAGATTCCTGTCGACTCGATAACTAGGTAGTCAAAACGATTCTCTTTAGCAAGTTTGTTCACTTCTAGCAATAAATCTTCGCGTAAGGT
>JBLHXJ010000115.1:0-8788 GCA_047629535.1 Arenicella sp.
TTATGATCATCTTGGCTATAGCATCCGGTCGGAACCGAACTAGCTTCTGGTGGAGCTAGACGGGATCGAACCGTCGACCTCTACACTGCCAGTGTAGCGCTCTCCCAGCTGAGCTATAGCCCCTCTGATCTCGAAGGAGCGCGTAAGATACGCTCAGACTTGAAATTGGTCAAGCACTAATTTTATTTTTTTGGAAAATATTCTTAGATGTTGGTTTTTCGCACAAATAACGCTTACCAATCTAGAATAATCAGCTAAATTTTCTGATTTGTAAATTTAAGCGCGAAGCTATTTAAAGATTGCCGCAAACCGACTGTTTCGTTGTATTATCTTACAGCTGCGTAGGAAGCCAACTACATTACTCACCAAGTTGATTATACGTAATACATTAGAAGCTTCCGCAAATGATTAACACCCTGGAGGGTACCTTCACCATGTCTTCAATGACTTTTAGTTCATTCCGTCATAACTTCTTAGGCAATTCAGCCGATTGGTACAAGAACGTTATCATTGCGTTTTTAATTATCAATCCAATCGTTTGGTTTTCAGGGTTTCATTTTTTAGCTGGATGGTTGCTGGTCGCTGAATTTATATTCACTCTTGCGATGGCCCTAAAGTGCTACCCGCTGCAACCAGGAGGAATTCTAGCGATTCAGGCGATCGCAATTGGCATGACCTCACCAGATATGGTTTATCACGAGGTCGAAGGTCAATTGAAAGTAATTTTGCTGCTCGTCTTTATGGTCGCCGGCATCCATTTTATGCGCGAATTATTGCTTTATACATTCAGCAAGATTCTGATTAATGTTAAGAACAAAGTGACGCTGTCGTTTCTGTTTTGTTTTGCCGGCGCATTTCTCTCAGCATTTTTAGACGCGCTAACCGTCACCGCCGTACTCATCAGCATTGGCGTTGGCTTTTATGGTGTTTATCATAAGGTCGCCTCAGGCAAGAAATTCAGCGAAGATCATGACCATTCTGGTGACGATGGTGTACATGAGTTTAAACGCCAAGACTTAGACGATTTTAGAGACTTCTTACGAAGTTTGATCATGCATGGCGCTATTGGTACAGCGCTAGGCGGCGTATGCACATTGGTCGGAGAACCACAAAATTTGCTGATCGCTGAAAAAGCCGGCTGGCAATTCACCGAGTTTTTTCTACGCATGGCACCGGTGACAATGCCGGTTCTTGCGGCTGGCTTACTAACCTGTATATTGCTCGAGATTACCGGCATCTTTGGCTACGGTGCTAAGCTGCCCGAGGGCGTGCGCTCTGTGTTATCAGAGTTCGATGCTGAACAAGAGTCTAAGCGCACAGACAAAGACAACGCAAAATTAGTAGTCCAGGTGATCATTGGATTAATATTGGTGGTCTCACTGCAGCAACATGTAGCCGAAGTCGGACTGATCGGTCTGATGGTGATTGTGTTGCTTACCGCCTTCAATGGCGTCACCGAAGAGCACGAAATAGGCCACGCTTTTGAAGAAGCTCTACCTTTCACCGCCTTACTTGTGGTGTTCTTTGCGATTGTTTCGGTAATTCACGAACAGCATCTGTTCGCTCCCGTTACCGAATTTGTTTTAGGCATGCCTACTGACTCACAGCCGATCGTAATGTTTATCGCCAACGGTGTACTATCAATGATCAGTGACAACGTATTCGTTGCCACCGTTTACATCAATGAGATGGCCGCCGCGCTCAATAGCGGCGCCATTACCCGCGAGCATTTTGAACTTATGGCGATCGCTATTAACACCGGCACTAACTTGCCCAGTGTTGCTACCCCCAACGGCCAAGCCGCATTTCTATTTTTACTAACCTCAGCCTTGGCCCCGCTAATTCGCTTGTCGTATATGAAAATGGTTGTGATGGCTTTTCCATATACCATCGTGCTCAGCCTAGTCGGCGGCGCGGCGATCATGATTAACTTCTAATAGGGTTTAATCATAATCTAACCGCTCCTGTCGATTCAGGAGCGGTTAATTATCTTATTGGAAGAAAGGGTAGTCCTTTGCGATTTCACGCTGCTAGCCCGCCAACGCGCTTCGAGAAAGCCTGACCAAGTTCAGGGGGAAATATAAGTAAGCTCAGCGTGAAAACAGCCTAGAGAAAAACCCACGCTTACTGACTTCTTTTTGAATAGATTCAGCTTGCGCGCGTGATACTTGATGTCGCTTGATTTGATCGGTATCCCAGGCCGTGGTATTGGAAAACTCAATATCTGGAAATTCCCCCAAGGCAAACTTTTTACTCAAGCCTGTAGCCATTAAATTGGCGGCCTTTACATTCGCGTGGCTTAACACACTGCCAGACACTCTGGCTGACCAAAGGTTGCTTTCCTCTAGCGAAGCACCGGATAAATTAGCTCGGCTTAGTCGGCTATACGAAAGGTTCGCGCCGTCAAAAATAACGTTTTTCAAGTCAGCGCTTTGCATGCTTGTTGAGCGGAGGTTCGCAAGCTCGAGGTTGCTGCTGGCCAGATTGGCGTTACTCAGATCAGCATTAAACATACTCACCTTGACCAAATCAGCATGCTCCAGCTTAGCGCCTCGCAACCGAGCAGAAGTTAGATCAGCCCCGCGCAAAATCGCATTGCTTAAGTTTGATTCTTGTAATTTAGCACCGAAAAGTTTGCTCTCGGTCAGGTTAGCCCCCCTCAAATTAGCTCGGCGAAAGATCGCACCCGATAGCTTGGTATTAGACAGGTCAGCGTCAGACAAATCGCAGTCGCTAAGATCCGCGGCGGTTAGTGAAGCATTCTTGAGATTTGCGCCTGGCAACTTAGCGAACACTAAATTAGCGCCATTTAGACTGGCGTCAAGTAAGTTAGCTGAGGTCGCATCACAATGGCTCAAATTCGCTCCATTTAGACGCGCGCCCGCCAGCTTGGCTTGATATAGATCGGCGCCTGATAAGTCGGCACCAGTAAGGTCAGCTTCGGTCAAATCAGCGCCGGATAAATCGGCGCCTGCCAGTTTTGCACCGCGAAGCTTGGCATTGGCCAATTTGGCACCACTCAAGTCACTACCGGCCAAGCTATAACCTGAAAGGTCGTAACCAGAAAGTTTTTTGATAACGGAGGCATCGCTCATAGAGATAAGTATTTAGGGCTGAAGAATCAAGCCAACAAAATGCTAGTGGCTGGTATCACCGTTGATTCGAGACCAAACGCATTGGTCTTCGACCTTTTCGTCTAAACGGCCGAGCCATTCTACATGACTTTGCTTTTCTTGCTTGCTTGCTTGCACCAATGGTAAGTCTAAGGTCGCGTAGTTTAGCTTGGGCACAGACTGACTTGATTGAGAATCTCTATCTGAATTCGCCTCTAACACTAAAGACGACTGGCCACCGGTTAAAAATAAATAGACATCTGCCAATATTTCGGCATCCAGCAAGGCGCCGTGTAACTCACGGTGACTATTGTTAATATCGAAGCGACGACACAATGAGTCTAAATCGTTTCGTTGGCCGGGGAACATCTTGCGGGCTTGTAACAAGGTATCGTGCACGCCGCATACATCGGCTATTTTAGGGGCCTGGGGATCAAACCGCTCTAGCTCAGCATCTAAGAAGCCGACGTCGAATGCGGCATTATGAATAATAAGTTCGGCACCACGTAGGTAGTCCATCATGCCCTGCCCTATATCCGCGAAAAAGGGTTTATCCAGCAGAAATTCATTGGTAATTCCGTGAACCTCCATAGCACCTTGGTCGATTTCTCTATCAGGATTTAGGTATTGGTGAAAATTGTTACCTGTGAGCTTACGATTAATTAGCTCGACGCAGCCAATCTCAATAATACGGTGGCCTTGACGGTACTCAAGACCGGTAGTTTCAGTATCAAGAACAATTTGTCTTTGGTAGTCACTCATACACACACCTATTTTTTTTATTGCCTCTATTTGAGGCTTTCGCTTGAGTTTTTGGCGGCAGCGGCCACTAATTTAGATCTTTTACTTCTAAATTTTAGGCGCCCTACCATCGTGGCGCCAGCGTCTCTTTTCTTGGCGCTAATCATATATCCACCACCCGTCATCGGCAACCAGCGATCGCCCGCCGACTCAAGAAACTGAAAGGCATTTACTAGCCTTTTGCTGTGCGATAGTGGCGCGTAATGGAACATTGAACGGCGAATCACATCAAACCCCAATAACTGCAGCCAATCGACCACCCGAGCAACTGAATAATAACGCCCACTGCTGACCGCTTTGGGACGTAACCACCGTTGCGCGCCGATCAAACTGTTGGGGTTGAAACCGGTTAATACGATGTGCCCTTCGGGCAGTAACACACGGTGAGCTTCCCTTAGTACTTGGTGTGGTAACTCATGACGTTCAAGCACATGCGGCAAGACTACCGTTGAAAAGACATTTGGCGTAAAAGGTAAAAATGCAGGGTCAACGATAAGATCAGCCGAGGTATCGCTAAAATAGTTAGTTTTAAGCAACAGAGGTAGGTCGAAATCATCGACAACTGAATCTGGTAAATATTGCCCTAACTGTAATACTGAGGGGCCAATAGACTGTCGTAAGCCGGCACTGATATGCGCCCTCTCGACAGCAAAGTAGCGTTTAGCATAAGAGCTTAGCAACCAGCTATCAGCAACTGACTCGGCGCTTACGTGATTTTTTTCATGGTCTTTATCTGTCAAACCCTTGCTCTCTGAAATACCAACATTGACTACCTTAAACTTGCTTTATCTTACATGAAATTTCAGCCAACCACATTGACGTCAGATGAACACCTCATTACTATTCGTCGATGAATTCAAAAGCCTGTTTTTCACGTCTGTTAACGCTAACCATATTGCTGAGCCTTGGCGCCTGTGCCAACCGCAACACGCCAACAGCCCCTGAGATACTGCCAGACATTATCAGCGATTCTTCTCAGCAAGCGAGTGCCAGCAAGGCTGACGACAGAGATACAAGCAATACACAGGTTGGTACACCGCTTCAAAGTGTTAGCCAAGAGCCTATCGATATATTCGAAAGAATGCGCAAAGGCTTTATGTTTCCCGCGTTGAAGTCGAAGCACATCGGCCAGTACGAAAAATGGAGTGCCGAGCACGATAGCTATCTAGATAGCTTATTCGCTCGCGGAACGCCGTTTCTTTATCATATCGTAGAAGAAATCGAAAAACGTGGCTTGCCAATGGAGCTGGCCTTATTGCCTGCGGTAGAAAGCGCCTATAGGCCGACCGCGGTATCGCGCTCAAAGGCTGACGGTTTATGGCAATTTATCCCGTCCACAGGCCGCCATTTTGGCCTCAGACAAGATTGGTGGTATGACGGACGCCGCGACGCATTGGCATCTACCAATGCGGCGCTAGACTATCTAACACAGCTGAATAAGCGTTTCGATGGCGATTGGTTTCTAACACTCGCGGCTTACAACGCAGGCCAAGGAACAGTGGCTCGAGCAATCAGAACGAATAAGCGCAAAGGCAAAGGCACGAGTTATCAAGACTTAGCATTAAGGCTAGAAACCAGACGGTATGTGCCAAAGCTGATCGCCTTAAAGAATATCATCAACAAGCCAGACGCTTTTGGCGTAGAACTGCCTTTTATCGAAAGTAAACCCTACTTCAAAGTGATCGGCTTAGACGGTCAAATTGATCTGACAAAGTTTGCCGCCGACGCAGGCATCGATGAATCAGAGTTACGTCATTTAAACGCAGGCTTCAAACGATGGGCCTCGTCGCCTGAAGGGCCACACCGCTTGCTAATTCCGATAAATTCATCCGGTGATATCGAACACGCAATCGCGGCCTCTAAACGTGCGGCAAAAATAGACTTCTCGAATCATAAGATTGTAAAAGGTGATTCGTTAAGTACCATTGCTAGCCAATACCGCGTAAGTGTTAGAGACCTGCAAACCACCAATAATTTACGCGGCAGCAATATTCGGGCTGGCAAAAATTTATTGATTCCGGTGCGCATGCCGCGCACTAGCGAGGTAGGCGTGATGCTGGCTAGCAGCAGCGAGTCTGAGAAGCAACGTCTCGTCCACCACGTTAAGCGAGGCGATACGCTTTGGTCTATTGCCAGAAAATATAAGGTTCAGGTTAACAACTTATTGAGTTGGAACAATATTTCAAAAAGTCAGATCTTGAAATTAAACCAGTCTGTGCTGGTGATGGCAAACTAGCCGCCGCTTTGAATAATCACACTGTTCAAAGCTGACGCATAAAGATAAGCGCGTCCTCTCTAGACTGGCCTACAGAGGTAGGCCGGTAGTACTCTTTACGCAGAGCAATCTGGCAAAACTGCCACTTTGCATACAAGCTTTGTGCCACCTCATTGCCCGCTCGAACCTCTAAGAAAATCTTACTTAGCGACGTTTGTTGAGCAAATTCGACAATATCATTCATCAGCATGTGGCCTAGGCCCAAACCCTGAAATTGCGGAGCCGCGACAACATTCAGAATATGCAGTTCGTCAACCACGTCGCAAATAACATGATAAGCCACTATGCTCGCGAGTTGATTGTCATGCCTATCCCTAGGCAGCATTTCGATAACACGACATCGATGCTGCTTTGTCAACGACTCTTCAAAGGATATCCGTCCCCAAGGGCTAGCCTGAGCATTGACTTCAATTGCTAGCACTTGTCTCAAGTCCCGACTGCACATATCCCTAACCGACAGACCATTATGCTCAGCCGCATGTAACAAATTATCCCGCAGGCTACTCACTTGGCCAATCAGTTAGTGAGCAATCGCTAGGCACTTTTTTAAGTCGTGCCAAGCGCCGGCTTTCAAAGCAGGCTCATCTAATAACTGCAGCGGGCTATAGCTGGCGACGATAGGTACCTTGGTTCGATAACATATTAAATCTTGAGCACGAAGCATCTCTAAGCCTTCGTTTGATTTAGCCACCGACTGCGCCGCAAACTCACCAAACGCAACCACAACCCTTGGCTCTATCAGCTCGATTTGTCGATGCAGTAACTTGTCGCAGCTAGCAATAGCACTTAGATCATCGGAGGTAGCGCATTTAAAAACACTGGTCGTGTAGACAGAATCCCGACTAAGACCGATCGCCAACAACATAGCGTCGAAAAGCTGTCCTGCACGGCCAGAAAACAATTGGCCTGATGTCAGGTCAGCGCTGGTTGGCGCATCGGTAACAAACAACCAGTTTGCGTTGGCATCTCCCGATCCTAGACTGGAGTTATTTGAACCGCAACTTTGACACTGATTCTGACCATCGATCAACCTTTGTAAGCCTTGCCAATCAAGCGAACCAATCGGGTCGTTGAGTGCCGCCTCGCTAGCTTGTTTGGTGCTTGCTGCTTGAATCGGTGGCAAAATTATTGACGCCGGCATTGGTAGCGGTACTGGTGCCGCTTCAGCGGCCGGCGCAGTTGTAATATTATTTGACTGTGACTGACTGTTAGAGAGATCCGAAGCCGCCTGCGCAGGCAATGCCTCGACCTCTGAGCTGACTATTCCTGGTTCGATTAAAGGCTCAGCGATGGCCACTTCGGCGTTACGGCTTCGATGTTGCTGAGATAGATCAGCTTGACCCTCGATCGATGCCTGCTCTAGGTCTGATTTAATCGCGGCCACAGACGGGTTCGGCTGGCGAAAACGCCACTGCTGAATACCCATTACTTTTAGAATCGTTGTCATGATGGCTCGATTATACGTGCAAACTTAGTCGATTAGACACCGAATAATTAGAACAACAAAAGCAAAGGAGTGATGCATATTAAAAATAACAGTATTGGCATAGATAGAAACGCTAAGATTGCAAACAAAGGGTTGGCGATTAGTGCAATACCACTGATGGTATCAGTTACCACATCTAGGCCGTCTGCTTGACGAAACTCACGAACGGTCGCGTATAAACCTCGCAAGCTAGATGGCTGTTCGAGACTGAAATCACTTAGGTTAGCAATAAAACCATGTTCATCGCGCGCCAGTTCAGCAAGTAATTTAGGCGCGTCACGTAATTGATTTAAGACCAACCAAATAACTAACCAGAGCAATGCCGGCAACAAAACGATGCCACACTTAAGGCTGTTCGACCACCAAGGTGACTCGGCCGAAAACAAGCTCTATGCCAATGTAAGGCTGGCTATCAGACCAATCGCCAAGAAATAACTTAATTTAGCTTTGACCGAGTCAGCAATATCACCGACCTGCGTGACTACTTGAGTCAATCGCTCAGTAGCTGACATAGCTCTTGCGCAGCTTAAACAAATTCAGCCCATAGCGTTTCTTTAAAAGCAACAATACCCTTGTCGCCGTCAAGCAAGAACGGCCGCTTAATAAGCTTGCCGTTGCCACTTAGTAACTCTATAGCCTGCTCAGAACTCATGTTCGGCAACAGCTCTTTCATATTCAATTGACGATATTGCATTCCCGATGTGTTGAACAATTTTCGAATGTCGCCGTCGTAGTTACTCAACATAATTTGCAGTTCGGCTTGCGACGGCGGCTGTTTGGTAATATCGATTGAGTCGAATGCGATACCTTTTTCAGTTAAAAATTTAACCGCTTTTCGGCAAGTACTACAGTTTGGGTATTGGTATAACTTCATTGGCATGCCGTTAGTACTCTATTTAGATTGAGGATAACCACATTATAACCTCAGTATGGGTTCGAGTCGGGCAGGTATTTGATCAGTACTCAGCTGAATACTTGTCACTAGTCGATCAAATTCGAATAACTAGTGATATCAAGCTTTCGAATTTTGGAAATATCGACCGAATTTCGAAATTCGGTCGAAAAGCTAATATTTCCGGCAGAGTAAAGCTGCTTAAAAGACTCCAATGGAGT
>JBLHXJ010000116.1:0-8743 GCA_047629535.1 Arenicella sp.
AGTGATAGGGCCATCGATGAGTTTTGCACTGGTTTTCCAGCCGCCATCAAAAGAGCAGTGTTGATATTGCCGAGTTAGGGTTTGAGTTGTTTGCGCTTGGTGGGATAAGGCTATCCCGTTTCCGGATATCATCATTAGCGTACGTTGAAAGCCACTAAAATCTGAAAACTCGCCATCTACCGTAACGCTAGCAATGCTCAAACGCCATAATAATTTGTTGCTTAGCGGGTCACTTTTCGCGATCAGTTCGGTTGTTTCACCCTTGCCATTTTTCCAAGGCATACGCTTGAAATTGTCTGCGGCGATTAGTTCTGAAAGCATTAATATTTAGCGTAAATTATTTTGATGAACCCGTATGTTTAGAGAGGCGAATAAAGCTGGTAGCCATCTCTATAAAAAAGTTTCATGGTGGTTATAAAGTCTTCACCCATCCAAGTGGTTCGATCTACCACAAAAATAGCATTACCGACTTTGCTTTGTAGTGCATCGGCGACGGTGTTGTCGGCATTTTCGGCGGATAAAACAACATCGCCACTTGAGAATGGTACGGTTTTGACCAGCCATTCGTTGGCGCTTAGCTGGTCTAATGGGGCGTTCATAATCTCAGGCACGGTCTGCAGGTTTACCCACCGTTGTTCGTAAGCGTATGGGCGGTCATCAGCCAAGTGAATGGTCTCCATAAATAACGCCTTTTTGCCATCGGAGATTTGCAGTCGATTGCGCACCGCGGCGGTTGGCGTCTTTAGTTCTTGTGACATTACTTGATGGCGGTAGTTGCCGCCGGTTGCTTCAACTTGCTCACGTAAAATTGGTATTTCAAATTTTGCCTGGCGCACTGGCATTTCACATACTCGGGTGCCGCCTTTACGCTTTCGTATTACGAGGCCATCATTCGCTAGAGTTTGCAGCGCTCTATTTATGGTGGTGCGGGCACAGCCGTATTCATCAGCAAGCGCCATCTCGCCGGGGATGAGTGCGCCAAGTGGCCACTCGCCTGACTCGATGCGGCCTCTTAAGGCTTGCCTGATATCGTGGTGTGAGTTGACTGTTTTCAAGGTTGTAATGTTAATCTTCTAAGCTCAAGGTTATAGGTCATAGTTATAGGTCACAGTTGCTTGCGTAAGCGCGTTATCGTGTGCAGAAATTTGTGGCTAATATCATCGCGTAGAATATGCCGCCCGTCGCGAACCATATGCCGGCCGGCGGCCCAAACGTGGCTGACGATATCATCGCCACTGGCGAAGATCCAGGTATCTAGAATCGTGTCATTCGACAGCCCTGCAATCGCGTAATGCTGGTCGTTAAGCGCCACTAAGTCGGCCAGTGCGCCTACTTCTATGCGGCCTGAATCTCTGGCTAATGCTTGCGCGCCGCCAATAGCCGCATGCGAGTAAAGAAAGCGGCCATTCGATGGCATTTCGTCGCTGCTGAGGACCACACGTCGCTGGTCACGCAAACGTTGTGATACTTCAAGCATGCGCAGTTCTTCACTGAGCCCGATCTTCACGTTTGAATCGGAGCCAATGCCATATCGGCCGCCGTTTTCAAAGAATTTGAGCGCATCAAACGTACCATCGCCGAGGTTTGCTTCGGTGATCGGGCATAGCCCAGCAACCGCGCCAGATTTGGCAAAATCTATTAGCTCTGAGTTATCCGTATGTGTGGCGTGGATAAGACACCAGCGCTTGTCCACTTCGATGTTGTCTAAAAGCCAGCGAATCGGTCTTGCGCCTAAGGACTTAACGACATCCTCTACTTCACTTTGCTGTTCAGCAATATGAATGTGCATTGGTGTGCTGTTGTCTAAGTGGCTGGCCATCAGTAAGCCGTCTTTTGATACCGCTCTGAGTGAATGCGGGGCGACACCCAGCACGGCGTCGTTTGGTAGTTTAGAGATCGATGAGCTGAGTGATGAAAATAGTTTTTCGAACTGATCTGGGTCGCAGGCAAATCGCTGTTGGCCACCTTGCAACGCTCGGTCATCTAAGCCGCCGCGCATGTACAGCACGGGTAGGTGGGTGTAGCCAATGCCCGACGTTAGTGAGGCTTGAAACAGGCGTTCTGAAAGTTCGCCAATGTTGTCGTAGTGAGCGCCATTATGGTTATGGTGTAAATAGTGAAACTCGGCCGAGGATGCGTAACCCGACTCAAGCATTTCCATCTGTACTTGTGCGGCAATCACCTCGATGTCCTCTGGCGACAAAATTTCTAAAAAGCGGTACATGACTTTCCGCCATGTCCAAAAATCATCAATTGGATTAGCCCCGCGATGTTCGGCTAAGCCGGCCATGGCTCGTTGAAAAGCATGGCTATGTAGGTTTGCAAGGGCGGGTAATAAGATGCCAACTTTTTCGACTTCATTGCCAGTGGCGGCGGAGATAGCCGAAATGCGCCCATTGTCATCGACGCTGACAGCGATGTTTTCTTGCCAGCCTGACGCGGTTAGAGCTTGCTTCGCAAAAATTGTAGTTGCCATTAAACTAATCTAATTATAATATGTGCATACATAATATCCAGATTAAGTAGGATTGACAATAGTTATGCCGCATGAAGTTCTTTATACCGGGTGCACAGTAGCGACCATGCAAGCTGGTCAGGCCGATTATGGCCTGATTGAGAATGGGGCTATTGCGGTTGTTGATGGTCGCGTTGCGTGGGTCGGTGAGGCGGCGCTTCTGCCGAGCCAATATTATACTATGGCCAGTGAGCCGCAGGGCCAACGCTTAGTAACGCCGGCATTAATCGATTGCCATACGCACTTAGTCTTTGGCGGTGATCGAGCGCGCGAGTTCGAGATGCGCTTGAAGGGCGCGAGTTATGCCGAAATTTCAAAAGCTGGCGGTGGAATTGTCTCTACCGTCAAGGCGACACGCCTAGCCAGCGACGAAGAACTGCTGCAAGGCACGACAAAACGATTGGACGATCTTATGGCTCAAGGCGTTGCCGTAGTCGAAATAAAATCAGGCTATGGCCTAACCATCGTTGATGAGTTGCGGATGCTGCGGGTGGCTCGCAAGCTGCAAACCATCAGGCCGGTAAAAATTATGACTACCTGGTTGGCAGCGCATGCCGTACCCGAAGAGTACAAAGGTAGATTAGACGAGTACATTGATCAGGTTGCTATCCCTGGCTTAAGGCAAGCCGCAGCTGAAGGGCTAGTCGATGCGGTTGATGGTTTTTGCGAGTCAATCGCCTTTTCAGTCGATCAAATCGAGCGCCTGTTCAAGGTGGCTCTATCATTAGGTTTGCCGGTTAAATTACATGCTGAGCAATTAACCGATCAAAAAGGTGCCTTGCTGGTTAGCAAATATAAGGGTCTGTCTGCTGATCATCTCGAATATTTATCAGTCGACGATGTATCAATATTTGCCGAGTCGGGTGCGGTTGCGGTGATGCTGCCAGGGGCTTTTTACACACTCAAAGAAACCAAGTTGCCGCCAATAGCGGGTTTTCGGTCGGCCGGTGTAGAGATGGCGGTTGCGACTGATTGCAATCCAGGAAGCTCACCGATTTCATCGATTTTGATGGCCATGAATATGGCCTGCACGCAATTCGCGATGACTCCAGAAGAGGCGTTGCAGGGCACCACTCGGTCAGCCGCCAAAGCACTTGGATTACAGGGTGATTACGGTGTTATTGAGGTCGGCGCGCGCGCCGAATTCGCAGTTTGGGATGTAAAGCACCCGGCTGAATTATCTTATTGGGTTGGCTCGTCAATCTTTCACAAACGTATTTCTCATAGGACACATTGATGACAATTATTCTGGCCCCCGGTCACGCGACTTTGGCGCAACTAGAATCCCTCTATCGGCAGCAACTTAGTTTCGAGCTTACGCCCGAGTCTTTTGATGCGGTTAGGCTGAGTGAGGCAAGACTAGTTAAAAAACTAGAGAGCCGCGAGACTATTTATGGTGTCAACACTGGCTTTGGTAAGTTGGCGTCTGTACGAATTGACGACGATAATCTAGTCAGCTTACAGCGAAACCTAGTGCGATCTCATTGTGCTGGTTTTGGCGAACCTTTAGCGCTCGATATCGTTAGATTGATTATGGCATTAAAGTGCTTGTCGCTCGGTCGCGGTGCCTCGGGTGTGCGAGTGGCGGTGATTGAATTGCTTCAGGACATGGTTAAGGCCGAAATCTTCCCGCTGATACCGGCACAGGGTTCGGTCGGTGCATCGGGTGACCTTGCACCATTGGCGCATATGGCGGCGGCTATGATCGGCGAAGGCGAGGTGTTCTATAAAGGTAAAAAAGTAGCCGCCTCTGAAGCGCTCGAAAGCGCCGGCTTAGTACCAATTGTGCTGCAGGCTAAAGAGGGCCTAGCCTTACTTAACGGCACACAAGTATCAACAGCCCTTTGCTTAGCGGGTTTATTTGGCGCATGGCGTCTAGCAATAACCTCGATCACCACCACCGCCCTGTCAATTGATGCGGCGATGGGCTCGAGTGCGCCATTTCATGATGAAATTCATCAGCTACGCGGCCATCGCGGGCAAATCGACAGTGCGCGAAGGCTGCGTCAATTACTTGACGACTCAGAGATTCGTGAGAGCCATCAAGCTGGCGATGAACGAGTGCAAGACCCATATTGTTTGCGTTGTGCACCGCAGGTAATTGGCGCCTGCATGGACCAACTACAACAGGCCGGTAAAACCCTACAGATAGAATCTAACGCGGCGACCGATAATCCGTTAGTTTTGTCGGATGGCAGTATTGTCTCTGGAGGCAATTTTCATGCTGAGCCAGTAGCCTTAGCCGCCGACCAGATCGCCATTGCTATCTCCGAAATTGGCTGTATTGCGCAACGGCGGGTGGCGTTGTTAGTCGACCCTGTTTTGAGTTTTGGTTTGCCTGCATTTTTAGCCCCTGATCCAGGCCTGAAATCTGGCTTGATGATTGCCGAGGTCACCTCCGCGGCATTAATGAGCGAGAACAAGGCGCTTGCCAACCCGCGTTCAGTAGACTCGACACCCACCTCAGCCAACCAAGAGGACCATGTCTCAATGGCCTGCCATGCGGCCCGTAGGTTGCTCGAAATGAATAAAAATCTCTCCGCTATTCTCGGTATCGAAGCGATGGCTGGCGCCCAAGGTATTGAGCTGCGTGCCCCGCTGAAAACGAGCGGCCGCTTAAGCAAGGCTGTTTTGGTAATTCGTCAAAACTGCCCTACCTTAGTCGACGACAGAATGGTCAGCGCCGATATCATTAGCTTGGCGGCATTGGTTCATGACAGTGATCAGCTTAGCGATCTTGGTGAGGGCATGGAAGTGCTTAGCCTTTAAATATGAACTCTGGCAACCTAAATTTGGTCGAAGTGAGCCAAGGTAGCGGCCCAATAATACTAGGGCAGCCTCATTCGGGCACCTTTGTTGCGGCAGATATCTATGCAAATTTGAATCCGCTTGGGCGCCAATTATTGGACACCGATTGGCACGTCCCTGAGCTCTACCGCGGGTTGTTGGCAAACGCAACGACAGTCAAAGCCAATTTTAGTCGTTATGTGATTGATCCAAATCGAGACCCTCAAGGCAGCAATCTATACCCCGGCCAAAACTCTACAGACTTGGTGCCATTGTCGACCTTTGATGGTGAGCCAATATGGCAGCACCCGCCGACCGCCGAAGAAATTCAGCGACGATTGAACCTTTATCATCAACCGTATCATCAACATTTGAGCGCCCAAATCGAGAGAGTCAAATCGATCCATGGTGTTGCCGTGGTCTACGATTGTCATTCAATTCGCTCGCAAATACCGTATTTGTTCGATCACCGTTTGCCAGATTTGAATATCGGCGATAATAGTGGTGACTCATGCGCCGCTGAAATCACCGCCAGTATTGAGCCAATATGCGCAAACCTTAGCCAGCATACGCATGTCGTCAATGGGCGGTTTCGAGGTGGCTGGACCACTCGCCATTATGGCCGCCCTCAAGACGGCGTGCACGCAATTCAAATGGAGTTAGCACAGCGCGCTTATCTACAAAGCGAGCTTCCCCCTTTTAACTACGATGCCGAAAAAGCATCGTCTCTACGAAGTGTGTTGTCTGACATTTTGCACGCAATCAACGACACAGCCCTAAAGTATTCTTCAGGAGAATTACAATGAACAAACCGTCAAATAACAAACGCGATATAAAGAGCCCAAGAGGCAATACGCTTAGCTGTAAATCGTGGGCGACAGAAGCTCCGTTTAGAATGATTCAAAATAATTTGGATCGAGAAGTTGCTGAAAACCCTGACGAGCTGGTGGTTTACGGTGGAATAGGCAAGGCTGCGAGAACCTGGAAAGACTTCGACTCTATTTTAGAAACTTTAAAAGTATTGAATGAAGACGAGACACTATTGATTCAATCGGGTAAGCCGGTTGGCGTGTTTCCGACCCACAAAAATGCGCCAAGAGTGTTAATCGCTAACTCGAACTTGGTTCCGCATTGGGCCAACTGGGATCATTTTAATGAGCTCGATAAAAAGGGCCTGATGATGTACGGCCAGATGACCGCCGGCTCGTGGATATATATTGGTAGCCAAGGCATCGTGCAAGGTACTTATGAGACCTTTGTGGAAGCTGGGCGACAACACTTTAATGGTGATTTAACCGGCAAGTGGATTCTGACCGCGGGCTTAGGCGGCATGGGAGGGGCTCAGCCGCTGGCCGCGTCGATGGCCGGAGCTTGTTGTCTGGCGGTTGAATGCGACCCTGAGAGCATCGATTTTCGCATACGCACTCGTTATTTAGATGCCAAGGCTGAAACCTTGGACCAAGCGCTGGCAATGATTGATCAGTGGACTAAAGCCGGTGAAGCCAAAAGTGTAGGCTTATGTGCAAATGCGGCCGATATCTTCCCTGAATTGGTTAAGCGAGGAATACGTCCTGACATGGTCACTGATCAAACCTCAGCGCACGATCCTTTAAACGGCTACTTGCCTCAAGGTTGGACTCTGGCTGAATGGAAAGATAAGCGAGTGTCGGCCACAGACGAGGTGACAAAAGCTTCGCGAGCATCGATGAAAATACACGTTCAGGCGATGCTCGATTTTTGTAAAAAAGGAATACCGACATTTGATTATGGCAATAATATTCGGCAAGTCGCGTTTGACGAGGGTCTTGAAAATGCCTTTGATTTCCCGGGCTTTGTGCCGGCTTATATCCGCCCACTATTCTGCCGTGGAGTCGGACCATTTCGTTGGGTTGCCTTGTCTGGCGACCCTGAAGATATATACAAGACCGATCAAAAAGTTAAGGAACTAATGCCGGACGACAAGCATCTACATGATTGGTTAGATATGGCCCGCGAGCGGATTGACTTTCAAGGTTTGCCTGCACGTATTTGCTGGGTAGGTTTGGGTGATAGGCACCGCTTGGCCTTGGCCTTTAATGAGATGGTTAAAACTGGCGAGTTAAGCGCGCCTGTGGTTATTGGCCGAGATCATCTTGATAGTGGTTCGGTCGCCAGCCCTAACCGTGAAACAGAATCAATGAAAGACGGGTCGGACGCTGTTTCTGACTGGCCACTGCTGAACGCCTTGCTGAATACCGCCAGTGGTGCGACCTGGGTAAGCTTGCATCATGGTGGCGGCGTTGGCATGGGTTTCTCGCAACATTCTGGGGTAGTGATACTGGCAGATGGTAGCGAAGATGCGGCTCGTCGTTTGGCCCGAGTTCTTTGGAATGATCCAGCAACTGGGGTTATGCGCCATGCCGATGCTGGTTACGAAGAGGCGATTGAATGTGCTAAACAACAAGGTTTGAACTTGCCAGGCATTTTGTAGGCGTTTAGCCAGGGGTTGCCGGCTCATATGATGCCGTGTTGGGCTGGCGTTAGCGGTATGTCAGCATAGAAAAACAATGTTAATCGATATAAATTTTATGTTTATCATAAAATAAATGTTGATTATCATTGTTTTCAACGGCATTCTAAGGATATGGAAATCAAAATCAACTTAGACGTGGAAATGGCCAAGAACAAAATGTCGTTGAAAGAACTCTCTCAACGCGTTGGCATCTCCATGACAAATTTATCTCTACTGAAAACTGGCAAAGTAAAAGCGATTCGCTTTACGACGTTAGCGGCGATCTGTGCCGAACTTGGTTGTCAGCCCGGGGATATTTTGGAGTACGTGGTACCGAGCGCGCTCAGTTAACCGATGCGCAGCGCAGTACACCGACAATCAACCAGACTCATTCCGCTCAAGCAGCGACACTAATCATAGTAAGCAAATTATGAATAATAGTGACTACACATTACCCAGCATCGCCGCGATCGCGCTGGCTATTCTATTCCCGATGTATTGGGTCGCCCTAATCCTTAGTGGAACGTTCGATTCAGACATCAGTTTTTACCATTCAACGGTTGGTTTTACCTGGCTAGACCTGTTGTTTATGTTTATTGGCGTGCTAACTATTTATGTTTACCTTTGTTTAAAGCGATTGCTGAATGATCGGTACGGCTTCTCCGGCGTGAACCTGCCGTTGAATATTTTAATTGGCTGTAGCGCGATCCATTTTTTCTGTTTGGCCGCACTCGATCTTATGATGGACGTTTTCGGCGCGGGCTTAGGCTTGAACGTGCATAAGTTCGTTCTTAACGCTAATATTTTAATTGGTGTTGGTAGCATGCTGGTGTTTGGCATCGCCGACCTTCTGATGGGTGTGCTGTTACTAAAGAACGCTGACAATGATTCGAGCATCTTAAAAATGTTTGCCATCGTTGTAATAATTCAGTGCGTTTTCGAAATTACAA